>VGPB01000055.1 GCA_016875695.1 Chloroflexota bacterium
GCGTCGCGCTGAGCGAGACGCCCGCGTGGACGCGCGAGCTCGGCGCGCCGGTGCGCACGGCGGCGACGACCGACGGCACGCGCGTGTACGTGGGCCTCGCCGACGACCGCATGGTCGCGCTGCGCCTCGCGGACGGCGAGCTCGCGTGGGCGCACCGCTCGCCGAACACCCTGTGGAGCCCGCCGACCATTGGCGGCGGCGCCGTGTACTTCACCCTGCGCCGCGGCGACGTCGTAGCGCTCGACGCAGCGACCGGCGCCGAGCGTTGGCGCGTGGGAACCGGCGGCAGCTACTTCGCGGCGCCGGCCGTCGCCGACAGCGTGCTCGTCGTGGCGGCCGACGAGCTGCTCGTCGGCATCGAGGCGGCGAGCGGGCGCGTGCTCTGGGAGGTGCCGCTCGACGAGGCACGCGTGGTGCGCACGCCGCTGGTGCTGCCGAAGCACATCGTGATCGCAGGGGCCGCCGGCGTGCTGGTGCACGATCGCGCGACCGGCGTGCGCACGTACCGTTTTCCGCAGACGGGCAACGCCGGGCTGACCACGGACGGCGCGCGCGTGTACAGCGTTTCGGCGAACTTCGCGGTGGCCGTCGACCCGCGCGAGCGGCTGCCGTGGTGGGGCGGGCTGCGCGGGCTGTGGACGCAGCTGTGGATCTGGGGGCTCGCCTCGCTCCCGCCGAGCCCGGCGTCGGACTGGGTCGGTCCCACGCGGGGCGCGGCGGTGCGTGCGGTGTACCCGCCAGCGCTCGGCGCGGAGTACCTGTACATCGTCGACGAGCCGGGCACCGTGCGCGCGTTGCGCTTGGCCGACGGCACCGAGGCGTGGCGTGTCGACGCGGGCCGGCAGGCGGGCGCACCCACGCTCACCGCAAGCGGCCTGCTGCTCGCCGCGCGTGACGCGCTCTCGCTGCGCGCGACCGCCGACGGTGCCGAGCTCTCACGGGTGCCGCAGCCGGTGACGGATCAGCGCCACGTTGTGGTGACGGAGCGCGCGCTCGTGGTGCTCGACCAGTCGGGGCGCGTGGCGCTGTACCCGTCCGCCGCGCCGTAGCGCGCGCTCACGCGATCGACGGGTCGTAGTCCATGCCGATGTGGCCGGCCTCCTCGAAGTGCCGGTACTCGGCCTCGCTGAAGCCGAGCAGCTCGCGGTAGACGTACGCGTTGTCCTCGCCGAGGCGTGGCGCGTGCCGTGCGGCGGGCGGTGGCACGCTGCTCGCGCGCCACGCGCGGCCGACCTGTCGCTGTGTGCCGGCCTCGGGATGCGTGACCCACTGGTAGAAGCCGCGCGCCTCGAGGTGGCGATTCTCGTAGACGTCGGCCTCGTTCATGACGATGCCGCACGGCACGCCGGCGAGTTGCAGCCGCTGCATCAGCCAGTGCGCGTCGCGCGTCGCGGTCCACTGCTCGATCAGCGCGTCGAGCGCGTGACGGTTCGCGTAGCGCGTCGGCATCGTCGCGAAGCGCGGGTCCTCGCGCCATTCGTCGCGATGCAGCGCGTCGCACAGCGCGAGCCAATCGCGCTCGTCGCGCACGGCGATCGTCACCCAACGGTCGTCGCCCTGGCAGCGGTAGACGTTGTGCGGCGCGAGCCACCAGTGGTCGTTGCCCATCTGCTCGTACAGCCTGCCGTTCAATGTGTAGTCGAGCAGGAACTCCGCCATGAACGGCACGAAGTTCTCGGCCGTCGCGAGCTCCACCTGGATGCCTCGGCCCGTGCGTTCGCGGTAGCGCAGCCCCGTCATGAACGCGAGCGCGGACCCGATCCCCGATGCCGCGTCCGAGGGCACGCCAATCGGGATGTACTCGAGGCTGAGATCGGGGTACGAGCGGATCGCGGGATGCCCCGCGAGCGACTCCATGTGGTGGCCCATGGTGCGGTACGTACGATACGGGCCGTCGAGGCCAAAGCCCGGCATGCGCACGAGCACGATCCGCGGGTTGATCGCCGCCAGCCGCTCCCACGTGATGCCGACGCGCTCGATGTTCGGCGGAAGGTTGTTCTCGATCACGCCGTCCGCCTGTGCGACGAGCCGCTCGAGCACCTGCTGGCCCTCGGGGCGCGTGAGGTCGACGGTCATCGAGCGCTTGTTGCGCGCGTGGTGGTTGAACGCGGCGAAGCGGTTCCACGGGCGCACGCCGCCACTGTCGTCCGGGTAGCCGCCGCCCGCGTTGCCGGCGGCGACGACGGCTGCCTGCGGCGGTCGCGCGAGCTGTCCGCGCGTCGAGGCGGCCATGTGCTGCAGCGACTCGACGCGGATCACCTCGGCGCCCCAGTCGGCCAGCTGCATCGTCGCGTAGGGACCGGCCCACACGACCGTGAAGTCGAGGATGCGCAGGCCGTCGAGCGGCAGCGCCGGAACGCCGTTGCGCGCGGCGCCGTTCGCGCCGCCGGCCACCACGCGCTGCGGCGCGGCGGCCGGCTCGGGCAGCGTCGCGAGCACCTCGGCGGTGTGCTCCCCGAGTAGCGGCGCGCGGCGGCGCGGCGGCATCGCGCCGTCGTCGCGGTGCAGGCGGAAGTGGTAGCCGGGAATCGTGAGCGTGCCGGTGGCGGGGTGCTCGAGTTGCTGGAAGAAGCCGCGCGCGACGAAGCTCTCATCGGCTAGCAGGTCGGCGACGCTGTTGATCGGGCCGCCGAGCACGCCGTGCTCCTGGCACGCGCGGCGGATCTCCGCCTTCGTGTGCGCGAGCGTCCACTCGAGCAGGATCGGTTCGAACTCCGCGATGCGTTCGGGCTGCGAGCGCGCCTCGACTGTCGCCCAGTCGGGGTGCTCGAGCAGGTCGGTGCGGCCGATCATGTGCAGCGTGCTCGTGAAGTACACGCCGCCGCCGGTGAGCATGAAGTAGCCGTCGGCGCAGGGGAATGTGCCGGATGCGACGGCTGCCGCGCGCCCCGGCCGCGAGGCCACGCGACCGTTGTGCTGGTAACCCATCAGGCGGCTGAGCCGCATGTCGATGGAGTGCGTGGCGGCCTCGAAGATCGAGACGTCGACGTGCTTGCCCTCGCCGCGCTGCCGCGCCGCGTGCAGCGCAACGGCGGTGGCGAGCGCGCCGACGTAGCCACCGTGGTAGCTCACCATGCGCCCGGACGTCTTCACCGGCTCGTGGTCGACGTCGCCCGAGCCAAACATGGCGCCGCCCATGCCGTACAGCGTGATGTCGGTCGCCGCGTAGTCGCGGTACGGGCCATCCTGTCCGAAGTTGGAGATCGACGTCAGCACGACGCGCGGGTTGACGGCGCGCAGCACGTCGTAGCCAAGGCCGAGACGCGCGAGCGTGCCCGGCGCGAAGCTCTCGACCACGGCGTCGGCGGTCGCTGCGAGCTGGAGCAAGTGCTCGCGGGCGGCCGCGGTGCGAAGATCGAGCACGACGCTGCGCTTGCTGGTGTTGAGCAGCTGGAAGAGTGCGGAGCGTTCGAGGCCGGGCTCGTCGTTCGGGAAGGGCGGCAGCCGGCGCGCCGGGTCACCGCCGGGCGGCTCGATTTTGATCACGTCGGCGCCGTAGTCGGCGAGGATGCGCGTGCCGAACGGGCCGGCGGTGTGCTGGGTGAGGTCGATGATGCGCAGGTCGTCGAGGGGCATGAGTGCGGGCACGAGGCTCCTCCCGCGCGGCGAGGGGATGCCAGCGCGCCGCTCCAGCGCTCAACTATAGGCGCGTCAAGCGCGGCGCGCTGGGGCAAGTTGGCGGGGGCCGCGGCGCGCCTATAATGGCGCCGCCGCGACGGGCGCCGCGTGGCGTGCCGGGCCGCCCGCGCAGCCGAAGGGAGCCTCCATGGACTGGACCGATTCAGAACAGCAGGCCGATTTCCGCGCGCAGGTGCGCGAGTTCCTGAGCGGCAAGCTGCCGGAGCTGTACCGTCGCCAGGCGGAGGAGCGGCGCCCGCGTGGCCTCGAGGGCGACTGGCAGGAGAACCTCGTTCACGGCACGGCCGAGGAGCAGCAGGCCGCGAAGGCCTGGGCGTCCGCGCTGAACGAGCGCGGCTGGGTCGCGCCGCACTGGCCGAAGGAGTACGGCGGCGCTGGCATGTCCCCGATGGAGCAGTTCATCCTGCGCCAGGAGATGGCCGAGTCCGAGGCACCCGTTGTCGGCGGTGGCGGACTGTCGTTGCTCGGTCCGACGGTGCTCGTGCACGGCAACGACGAGCAGAAGGCCCGCCTGCTGCCGCCCACGCTGTCCGGCGAGTACCTGTGGGCGCAGGGCTTCTCGGAGCCGGGCGCTGGCTCCGACCTCGCGTCGCTGCAGACGCGCGCCGTGCGCGACGGCGACGAGTACGTGATCAACGGCCAGAAGCTGTGGACCTCGACGGCGCACAAGTCGAACTGGCTCTTCGGGATGTTCCGCACCGACCCCGATGCGCCGAAGCACCGCGGCATCTCGTTCCTCGTGATGGACATGAAGACGCCCGGCATCCAGGTGCGGCCGATCATCTCGATGGGCTGGGAGCACGCGACCAACGAGACGTTCTATGAGGACGTGCGCGTGCCGGCGAGCAATCTCATCGGCGAGCAGAACCGTGGCTGGTACGTCGGCGTGACGCTGCTGGACTTTGAGCGCTCGAACATCGCCGGCGCGGTGGCGATCCGCAAGTCGCTCGACCAGTTGATCGAGAACACGAAGACGCCGGCGGCGCAGACGCAGCTCGCGGGCGGCGGACTGAAGCGCCAGCGCCTAAACATCGCCGAGCACTACGTCGAGTCCGAGGTGATGATGAACTTCTCGTTCCGCATCATCTCGATGCAGGCACGCGGCGTGATTCCGAACTACGAGGCGTCGACGTCAAAGATGTTCAACTCGGAGCTCGTGCAACGGGTGTCGCGCACCGGCATCAAGACGTACGGGCTGTACTCGAACATCTGGGACCCTGACGAGGCGCTCGCGCCGCAGAAGTCGACGTTCACACAGTCGAACGTGCACTCGGTGGTAGGCACGATCGCGGGCGGGTCGAGCGAGATCCAGCGCAACATCATTGCGACCCGCGGGCTGGGCCTGCCGCGCGGCTAGCCGGGCTGTCGTGGCCGCGGTCTGGGCCCGCGGCCCGTTGCGCAACAGTCAGCACAGCGAACGCCCGCGCATTATGCGGGCGTTCGCTGTGCTGACTGTTGCGCCGCTACTCCGGGTGGTCGCGCGTTCAGTCGATGGCGTGCACGACCTGGCCGCCGACGTCGGGGCCGGCCTCGTTGGCGAGCCACAGTGCGGTGCGCGCGGCGAGCGCGGGCGGCACGACGGCCGTGCGCTCCTGCTCGGTTGCGCCTGCGCGCAGCGGGAAGCCGCGCGTTTCGACGCGACCGGATTGCAGCGCGACGCACAACACATCGAAGCGCGCGAGCTCGGCAGCGGCCGTGCGCGTGAACGCCTCGACCGCGCCTTTCGAGGTGCCGTACGGGGCGCTGCCACGGATCACGCCGCCGCCGCCGCCGGCGCCCGAGAGGTTAATGATGCGGCCGGAGCGGCGCTCGATCATGCCGGGCGCGACCGCCTTCGCGCAGAGGAACGTGCCGAGTACGTTGACGAGCAGCACGCGCGTGAAGTCCTCCGCGCTCACCTGCTGCATGAACGCCGTGGGGCCGGGCGTGCCGGCGTTGTTGACGAGCACGTCGATGATGTTCATGGGTAGCGTGAGCAGGCTCGCCCAGAGCAGACGGTAGCCGTGCTGAGCACTCGCGATCGTGTAGGTCGAGATGCCGGACGGATCGTCGTCGGCGACGCCGGTGACGAGTCCGGGCCCGAGCCCGTGCCAGCCCGCGCGCAGCCGTCGCGACGCGCGAAGCAGCGCGGGGTCGAAGCGCTCCCGGAGCCAGCGCCCCATCGCCTGAGGGTAGCGGCGATCGCGCCGACGCTCATGTGCGTGCCTCAGTGGTCCGCGACGCGGTGGTAGGGTGCAGGGCGAATCGGAGGTGCGCGTGGCCGATGCGGTAGCGCTCGCGGACATCGAGGCGGCACGTGGGCGGATTGTGTCGCTCGCGCGGCTCACGCCGATGTGGCCAACGCACTCGCTGTCGGAGCGCTTCGGGCGGTCGCTGCTGCTGAAGTGCGAGAACCTGCAGCGCGCGGGGTCGTTCAAGCTGCGCGGAGCGGCGAACTTCCTCGCAGTGGCCGAGGCGGCGGGTCGCGTGGCGCCCGGAGGCGGCGTGGTGGCAGCGAGCGCCGGGAATCACGCGCAGGGGGTGGCGTTGGCCGCGAGCGCGCGCGGGCTGCGCGCGACGGTGGTGATGCCGGCGGACGCGCCGCTGGCGAAGCGCGCGGCGACGGCGGGCTACGGCGCAAGCGTCGAGCTCGTCGAGGGGCCGCTGGCGCTCGCCATCGAGCGTGCGCGCGAGCTCGCCGTGGAACGCGGGCAGCTCTTCGTGCCGCCGTTCGACGACCCCGCGGTGGTGGCGGGGCAGGGGACGCTCGGGCTGGAACTGCTGGAGCAGGCGCCGGAGGTGGAGACGGTGCTGGTGCCGGCGGGCGGCGGCGGACTGCTCGCCGGCGTCGCGCTCGCGGTGAAGTCGCGCGCGCCGCGCGTGCGCGTGGTCGGCGTGCAGGCGGGGGCAATGGCGGGCATCGTGGAGTCGCTGCGCGCCGGTGAGCCGCGCGCAGTGGCGGCCGCGCGCACGCTCGCGGACGGCGTGGCGGTCGCGGGGCCGTCCGCGCTGACGCTCGCGCTCGTGCGCCGCTACGTGGACGACGTGGTGACGGTGTCGGAGGAGGGGATCGCGGCGGCGGTGGTGCTGCTGCTGGAACGAACGCGGCTGGTGGTGGAGGGTGCGGGTGCGCTGGGCGTGGCGGCGCTACTCACCGACGCCCGAGTGGGGCAGGGTCGCACGGTCGTCGTGCTCTCGGGCGGCAACATCGACGTGAACCTGCTGGACCGCATCGTGGAGCGCGGGCTGCTGAGCGAGGGCCGGCGGCGGCGTGTCACGATCGCGGCGGCGAACGTGCCGGGCGAGCTGGCGCGCGTGACGCAGGCGGTGGCCGCGGCGCGGGCGAACATCATCGAGGTGCTGCATGAGCTGGTGCTCGCGGAGCTGCCCGTCGGGGTCGCGCGCGTGACGCTGCGGCTGGAGCTGGCGGGCGATGCGGCGTTCGAGGAGCTGCGCGCGGCGCTGCTGGCGGGGGGCATGCTCGCGGGCACGGTGACGGACTTCGCGACGCCGGCCGCGGCCGCCGCGGCGCAGTGAGCGCGCGGGGCGTCGTTGCCCGGCCGCGTGCGGGCTGCCTATACTCGCGAGGCGAGCGGAAGTAGCTCAGTGGTAGAGCGCCTCCTTGCCAAGGAGGAGGTCGCGAGTTCGACCCTCGTCTTCCGCTCCACTCGACCCTCGACGCGACACGTCGAGGTGTGCGATCTACCGGCCGAAGTGGCGGAATTGGCAGACGCGACGGTCTCAAACACCGTTGGGGGCAACCCCGTGCCGGTTCGAGTCCGGCCTTCGGCACCATAGACCCTTTGTGTAGAGCCAATCCCCGGAGTGTTCGCGCCCCGCCAGGGCGCGGCTGTCCTGAGTTGCCACCCGATTGCCACCCATCTGGGCGGCAATTCACGACACGTAAAACGACGGGACGGCATGACCTGCGGCCCGCGCTCGCGGCGCTGCTGGCGAAGAAGCGGTCCATGAGGTCCACGATCAGGCGGCGCGTCGATGTCGAGCGTGGCGAGCATTGCGTCGAGCGCACCGGACCAGGTCGCACGGTCTGCAGCGATGCGGCGGCGTGCGCGGCGCCGCATCGCTGCGGGTGGCGTGCGCGCCGCTCGCGCCTGTGACGGCGTCGTCGCGCGACGTCACGGCTCGCGGCTTGCGCCGGTGCGCTGCGGCACGGAGGCTTCGCCCCCGTACGCGACCTGACAGAAGCCGTGGTTGCAGTAGCCGTTCGGGTTGCGCGCGAGGTACTGCTGGTGATACGGCTCGGCGTAGTAGAACGGGCCGGCCGGCACGATCTCCGTAGTGATCGCGCCGTAGCGCGCCGCGCTGAGCGCGTGCTGGTAGCGATCGCACGAGCGCAGCGCGAGCTCGTGCTGCTCGTCGTCGTACGTGTATATGGCCGAGCGGTACTGCGTGCCGATGTCGTTCCCTTGGCGCATCCCCTGCGTCGGGTCGTGGTTCTCCCAGAACACCTTGAGCAGGTCGTCGTACGCGACGAGGCTTGGGTCGTACACGACGACGGCGACCTCCGCGTGACCGGTGCGGCCGGAGCACACCTCCTCGTACGTGGGGTTCGGGGTGTGGCCGCCTGAGTAGCCGACGAAGGTGGAGTGCACGCTCGGCACGCGCAGCATGAACTTCTCGGTGCCCCAGAAGCAGCCCATGGCGAACATTGCCTGCCGCGCGCCCTCCGGCCAGGGGCCGCGCAGCGGCGTGCCGAGCACCAGATGCCGCTCCGGGACGCTCACCGGCTGGTCGCGCCCGGGGAGCGCTTCGCCGGGCGACGGAAGCTCGAGCGCCTTGCGATCACGACCGAACAGCACGCGTCCCTCCTGATCCGGGCGCCGCCCGCGCGAGCGCCACACCCGCGATCAGGGTACGCCTCGCGCGGCGCCCTCGCGGGTGTCGGCGCGTCAAGCGCCTGCGACGGCGCCGCTCGCGAGCAGCGCGTCGAGCTCGGCGTCCGACCAGCCCGCCTCGCTTAGAACCTCGCGCGTGTGCCGCGCGAGCGGCGGCGACGCGCGCCGCGAGGCCGTGGGCGTCGCCGACATCTCGACGATCGGCCCTACGACCTGCTGATGGCCGGTCAGCTCGTGCTCGAGGTCGACGAAGATGCCCTCGGCCTGGACCTGCGGGTCGTCGAGGATCTCCTCCGGGAAGTTCACGGGCGCCGAGGGCACGCCCGCCTCGTCGAAGATCGCGGTCCACTCAGCGACGGTGCGTTCGCGCAGCTGCTTGCGGATCACGTCGCGGAAGTGCTCCAGCGTGCGGCGATTCTCCGGGTCCAGCACGTCGTACCCGGGCTCGTCGCTGTTCTCGCCCTCGAGACGGAGCACGCGGCGGAACGCATCGCGGTTGGCGCGGGTGAGCGCGCCGAGGATGATGCCGCCGTCCTTCGCGGCGTAGCCGCCGTAGTAGAGGCCGCCGGTGAAGCGCTGCTCGGCGCGCACCGCGATCAGCTGGGCGTAGCTGCCGCCGGCGGCGCGCGTCTCCGCGAGCTGGCGGCGCGTCACGTCGGCGAACAGCGCATCGGTCAGCGGCTCGTGGTTGACGTTGTGGCTCTGCAGCCAGACGCCGGTGCGCAGCAGCGAGCTGTTGATCTTCTGGCCTTCGCCGGTGCGCGCGCGATGGTAGAGCGCCGCGCACACGGCCATCGCCGACGCCATCGCCGTGCCGTAATCCGCGGGCGCGCCGAACGTGCTCTGGATCGGCGCGCCGTCCTCGGCCACCTTGCCCTCGCCCGCCATGATCCCGGAGTACGCCTGCGCGACCACGTCGGAGCAGCCGCGCTCGGCCAGGCGGCCGCGCGTGCCGAAGCCCGTGCTTTCGACGTAGATCAGGTCGGGCCGGAACTGGCGCAGCGTCTCGTAGTCGATGCCGATGCCGGCGGCCACGCCGTAGCGGTAGTTGACGACCACGACGTCGACGGTGGGCATCAGCCGGTGGATGACGGCGCGGCCCTCCGGGCGCTGCAGGTCTACGACCATGCCTCGCTTGCCGCGGTTGAAGGTCTGGAACCCCTTGCTCTCGGTGGGGACCACGCTGCGGCTGTGGCGGGTCGACTCGCCGCCCGGCGGCTCGACCTTGATCACGTCGGCGCCCATGTCGGAGAGCAGCACACCGGTCATCGGCCCGGCGACCACCAGCGTGAACTCAAGTACGCGCACACCATCGAGCGCCCCGGCCATCGTCGCCCTCCTGCTCGCCCAGGTGCAGCGGGACGCCGCACCGCGCTGCGATGCTAGCGGAATCCGGCACGCGGCGAGGCGGGCGTGCTGCTCGGCGTGCCGTTCACGGTCAAGGATTGGATCGAGACGGAGGGGCTGGTGGTCTTGACCTGACTCTCTGAAACGAGACCAGCGGAGGAGGTAGAAGACCTCTGTTGGTCGCGAGGGAGGGGACAGCATTGAGCAGGGGGAAGTGGTTCGGAGCCGAGGAGATCATTGGCAAGCTGAGGGAGGCCGAGGTCGGTCTGGCGCAGGGCCAGACGGTGGCGCAAGTGTCCCGGAGGCTGGGGATCAGCGAGCAAACCTACTACCGCTGGCGCCGCGAGTACGGCGGGATGAAGGTCGACCAGGCGAAGCGGCTGCAGGAGCTCGAGCGGGAGAACGCGTGGCTGAAGCGGCTGGTTGCCGACCAGGCGCTGGACAATGCGATTCTGCGTGA
>VGPB01000056.1 GCA_016875695.1 Chloroflexota bacterium
CCTCCATCTCGCGGACGTGTGTCTCGGGGCACTCGTTCTCGAGGAACTCGCGGGCGGCGTTGCGCAGGAGCTCCTGGGTTTCTGTGAAGCCGAGGTCCATCGTGTCCCCCCCAATCCGCGTCGAGCCCGGGCAGCCCGCGAGTGGGGCGGCCACCGGTGACCGAGGTTGCTGAGGCCGGGCGCTGCGCAGGCTGCAAGGAAGCCGCAGGGCGGGGCCGCCCGGATTATGGTCGTGGTACCGGGCCGCGTCAACCCGCCGCGCGGCGGGGCGCCGGCGCCGCGAAGTAAGGGGGTTCACCTAGGGCGAACGGAGGGGTCCGCGGCCTACC
Organism: Chloroflexota bacterium; assembly: GCA_016875695.1. GTDB lineage: Bacteria > Chloroflexota > Dehalococcoidia > UBA2979 > UBA2979 > SHYP01. The sequence goes on from VGPB01000056.1 coordinate 330, forward strand.
CTTGACGCGAGTCGCGCGGCCGGAGCGGCCGCGGCTCGGAGGGCGCACGGATGCGGTTCGGACAACGATCACAGGACGACACGGCGTATCGCGAGCTGCGCGACGCGCACGAGGGGCGCGAGCCGCGCGAGGAGCCGCGCACGCTGCGCTCGCTCATCGCGGGCGTGCAGCCTGCGATCGCGCAGGCCACGCCGCCGCTCGCGTCCCAGCGCCTGCGGCGCATCGCCGGCTACTTCTCCGTGCAGGAGGAGCTGCTGCGCGAGATGCGCCACCCGGTGGAGCTTGAGACTGCGCCGCTCGCCGAGCTGCTGTTCCGCCAGCACACCACGCCGCAACTGACGCTGCAGAACCTCGGCGAGGGGCTGCGACCGGTGAACGAGTACGCCGACTAGGAGGAGGGCAGCCTCGCGGCGCTCGAGCAGCGCATCGCCGCGGACGGCATGGACTTCATCACGCGCTCGTTCTCGGAGTACGTGACGGCGCACCGCTCTGCGGCGTACGATCCGCCTGCCCCGCACGGCGCGCACATAACGCTCGATGCGGGAAGGTGACGACGGTGCGTGGACCGCAACAGCTGTGCCAGCACGACTTCGAGACGATGCTCGTGGAGACGCGCGACGATGGCGTCGCCGTGATCACGCTGAACCGCCCCGAGCGCCACAATGCCGTCACGCCGATCATGCATCGCGAGCTCGTGGAGCTGCCCACGGCGCTCGCCGAGGACGACCGCGTGCGCGCGGTGGTGATCACCGGGGCCGGCCGTTCGTTCTGCTCCGGCGCGGACGTCGCCGTGTTCGAGAGCAGCTACTAGCCGACGCTGCTCACCGTGACGATGTACGAGGCGCGCAAGATCGTGAAGACTTCCTCGCGCTCGAGAAGCCTGTGATCACCGCAGTCAAGGGCTACGCGCTCGGCCTCGGCTGTACGGTCGCGCTGCTCGGCGACGCGATCATGGCGGGGCGCAGCGCGCGCTTCGGCGACACGCACGTGAACATCGGCTACACGGCTGGCGACGGCGGCGCCGTGGTGTGGCCGCTGCTCATGGGCATGCGCGCGAAGTACTACTTGCTCACCGGCGAGCACGTCCCCGCCGACGAGGCGTACCGCCTCGGCCTCGTGCATCGCGTCGTTGAGGACAACGAGCTGCTCGCCGAGTCGCTCGCGATCGCGTCGCGCCTCGCCGCCGGTCCGCCGGTCGCCGTGCGCTCGACCAAGGCGTCGATCAACCGCTCCATGCTGCAGGTCGCGCACGAGGTGCTGCCGTACTCGCTCGCGGCCGAGACGGTATCGATGGGCACGGAGGACGCCGCCGAGGCGCAGCGCGCGTTCCTGGAGAAGCGGCCCCTGTATTTCGCCGGCCGATGACGCGAGGCATGCGCCCATGCTGCGCGAACGCCCCGGCAATCGCTGCCGGGGCGTTCGCGTCTGCGCGTGCGCTGCCACTACCCGCGCGGCAGGCCGAGCCCGCGCGTCGCGATGATGTTGCGTTGGATCTCGTTCGAGCCGCCGAAGATCGTCAGCACCACGCTGTGCACGTACTCCTGCGTGAACGCCGCGTCCAGCGGCGACAGCGCGTCGTCGCGGTCCCACAGGTTCGCGTACATCCCGAAGAGCTTCATGCCCGTGTTCGACGTGCGCTGGATCAGCTCCGAGCTGAAGATCTTGGAGGTCGACGCCTCGTAGTTCGGCACCAGCCCCTGGTTCTGCAGCGAGATGATGCGGAACGAGAAGTTGAATAGCACCTCCGACTCGATCCAGCGGTCCGCGATCTTGTCGCGCACGTGCGGCAGCCGGTCGCCGATGTGCTGCGTGTCCTCCGCGCCCTTCACGTGGTCGAGCAGGCGCGTGATGCGCCGGCGGTTCGTCACCGCCCCCGCGATGTTCGAGCGCTCGAAGTCGAGCAGCGTCATGCCGACGTACCAGCCGCGGTTCTGCTCGCCCACGACGTTCTCAGCCGGGATGCGCACGTCCTCGTAGAACGTCTCGTTCGTCGCGTGCTCCCAGCCCATCGAGATGATCGGCCGCACCTGGATGCCGGGCGTCGACTGGTCCATCACTAGGAACGAGATGCCGCGGTGCTTTGGCGCCTCCGGGTCCGTGCGGAACAGCCCGAAGATCCAGTTCGACTTGTGCGCGGTGGACGTCCACAGCTTCTGGCCGTTGATCACCCACTCGTCGCCGTCGCGCACGGCGCGGCACTGCAGCGAACCGAGGTCCGAGCCCGCCCCGGGCTCCGAGAAGCCCTGCGCCCAGCGCATCTCCCCGCGCAGCGTGGGGCCGAGGTACTTCGCCTTCTGCTCCGGCGTGCCGTGCACCAGCATCGTCGGGCCGAGTAGGCCCACGCCCTGGCCACCGGGCTGCGGCGCGGCCGCGAGCGCCATCTCCTGGTTGTAGATGAAGTGCTCCATCGTGCTCAGGCCGCCGCCGCCGTACTCCTTCGGCCAGTGGGGGGCCACCCAGCCCTGCTCGGCTAGCGCGCTCTGCCACTCCGTCGCGGCGGCCTTCGCCTCGGCGTCACCGTGCACGATGTGCTGCTCGTGGTTGTCCTCCAGGCCCACCGTGTCGCGCTTGCGGCGCTTGCGGTAGTACTGCGGCAGCCGGCTCTCGATGAAATCGTGCACTTGCGCGCGGAACGCCGCCTGCTCGGAGCTGTCGGCCCAGTCCATGTGCGTCTCCTCCTTCGTCCGTTCCGGTCGTCCGAGAGCCCGCGCGACGTGCCGCCGCGAGGCCGCTAGCGGCCCATCATAGGCGTTCATAGGCGTTGTCGGTCGCATCGCGAGCGCTTCGCGTGCCACGCCTCCGCGCTCACCAGCCCCGGTAGCAGCTCCACCTCGAACTCGATGCGCGGGTGACTCCCGCTCACCATCAGCATCGCGCGCTCCAGCGGCCGCTCGTGCCACGTCGCCCACGACGCGGGATGCGGCCCGACGAGCAGCATCGCCGTCGCGCAGAACGGGTCGCGGTCCTGGTCGCGCAGCTCGGCTATGATGCTCGCGAAGTCCGCGCGCACGTCGGGCCGCGCCCCGCACGCCAGCGTGCGCTGCTGCGCCCGCTCGAGCTCGAGGATCGAGACCATGCGCAGTCTCGTCTCCGTGCACCTCGGGCGTCCGGCCTAGCGCGGCGGCTTGTCTACCCAGTAGCGCTGCCCGCAGCTGTAGACGCACAGGAACATCACGCCGCGATCCTGCGGGTCGTCGAGCGGGGAGAGCCAGCCGCGGCAGTGCGGGCACGTGAAGTACGGCATGCCGCGCGGGCTCAGGTCGTGGTCGGGGTAGTCGCGCAGGTACACCACCGGCGTGTGCCAGCGATCCGTCGCCGTGGACGCGCTGCCTGCCGTGCTGCTCGCGTCGTCGTCAGCCATCGGCCGTCCTCGGCCGTGCGCCCCGGGGGAGCGTTTCTCCGTTCATGATAGCGGGCGCTCAGTCGGGCGCGAGCGACGGCTCCGGCCCTGGGTCGCCGCCCGCCACGACAGCGCCGAGCCGCTCTAGGTAGCGCGCCCAGCCCTCGGCGTGCACCGCGCGCCGATCGGCGGCAGCTGCGAGTGCGCGAGGCGCAGCAGCGTCCCGCCGTCGCGCGGTTCGAGCTCCACCTCGACTAGTGTCGGGCCCAGGCCCGCCAGCGCCGGCGGCGGGTTCACCCACTCCCACGTGAAGCTCACGCGCGCGTGCGGCACCAGCTCGACGAAGTGGCCGCGCGCGCCGGCGTCGCGCCCGCCGCCGAGGAACACGCGTAGCTCCCTGCCGGGCCGAGCCTCCAGCTCGGCGTCCGTGCCCTGCCAGCGCCGCCACAGCGCGGCGTCCGTGAGGTACGCGTACACGCGCTCCGGCGGCGCCGCCAGCCAGCGCTCCACGCGCAGCGGTCCCTCGCCGGCGCCGGGCGCGGCGCTCACGGCTCCGCCGGGTGCGCCCGGCCCTCCTCGGCGATCGCCGCCTCGAGGGGGTCGAACGCCTCCGCCCACAGCGCTTCCAGCACCGGGCGCAGCGCGCCGAAGCGCTCCGGAGCCGCGCGGTAATAGTGGTGCCTGCCGTCGCGCCGCATCTCGACGAGGCCCGCGGCGCGCAGCGCGCCAAGGTGCTGCGACACCGCGCTGAAGCCCACCGGCAGCGCCGCCGCGATCTCGCCAGCCGAGCGCTCGCGATCCCAGATCAGCCGCAAGATCTCGTGACGGCGCGGCGCGGCGACCAGGGCAAGCGTCTCCACCCGATCATTGTAGCTGAAGCTGAAGTATGATTGCGAGGACACTGCAGTCGTTGCTAAAGCAGCGGTCGGTCGGCGGGCCAAGCGGGTAGGTGCGTGGTGACGTTCGACGTGACGGTGACACGGACGCTCGCCGCAGCGCCGGAGGTGGTCCGCGCCTACATGTTCGACCCGCGCCACGACCCGGACTGCATCACCGGCATCCGCTCCGTGCACGCGCCCCCGGGGCCGCTCGTGGTCGGCACGCGCGTGCCGCGCGTCGCCGCCTTCATGCGCAGGCGCGTCGACTACGTGCTCGAGGTCGTGGCCCTCGAACACGGGCTGCTGGACATGCGCGTAACCGCCGCGCCCTTCCCGATGCGGGTCACCTATAGCGTGGAAGCGTCCGGCGAGCCGCGCGGCTCCCGCGTCGCGATCCGCGTGCGCGGCGGCCCGGGCGGCTTCGCTGGCCTGCTCGAGCGGCCGCTCGTGCGCTGGCAGGTGCGCCGCAACCTCGCGCGCGACCTCCGGCTGCTGGCGCGCCGGCTCGCCGAGTAACGCGCGAAACTCCACCGGCGGGGCCCCCGGGACCCCCCCAGGGGCATGCCGGGTGTGATACAACATCGGCGGGAACGTGTGCCCGCGGGCGATGCGCTCCTGTCCCGAGTTGGACGCACTCCGAACGCTGGCATCGCAGCGCACCTGAGCGGCAGGTGCAGCACAGAGGGAGCGAATCGATGGACTGGGCGGACACCAACGAGCAGGCCGCGTTCCGCACGCAGGTGCGCGACTTCATCCACAACGCGCTGCCGAAGTACTACAAGGACCAGGCGGCGGCCGGTGGCGTGCTTGGCGGCGAGGGCGGCTGGCAGACCGACCGCTTCCTCGGCGCCCCGGACGCGAAAGCCGCCGCGCTCGAGTGGGAGAAGAAGGTCGCCGAGAAGGGCTGGGTCGCCCCGCACTGGCCGTCCGAGTATGGCGGCGCTGGTATGTCGCCCATGGAGCAGTTCATCCTCAAGCAGGAGATGGCCGAGGCTGACGCGCCCGACGTCGGCGGCCAGGGCGTCTCGATGCTCGGCCCCACCGTGATCGTGCACGGCACCGATGAGCAGAAGAAGCGCTTCCTGCCCGCCACCCTCAACTGCGAGATGGTGTGGTGCCAGGGTTACTCCGAGCCGGGCGCCGGCTCGGACCTCGCCTCGCTGCAGACCCGTGCGGTGCGCGACGGCGACGAGTTCGTGATCAACGGCCAGAAGATCTGGACCTCCAACGCCCACCGCGCGAACTGGATCTGGATGCTCGTGCGCACCGACCCGGACGCGCCCAAGCACCGCGGCATCAGCTTCATGGTTGCCGACATGAGCACGCCCGGTCTGAGCGTGCGCCCGCTCATCTCTGGCGGCTGGATGCACTTCTCCAACGAGACGTTCTACGAGGACGTGCGCGTCCCCGCCGCGCAGGTCATTGGCGAGGTCAACCGCGGCTGGTACGTCGGCATGACCCTGCTCGACTTCGAGCGCTCGAACATCTCCGGCGCCGTCTCGTCGCGCCGTGAGCTCGACCGCTTGGTCGAGTCGATCAAGCCGGGCGGCGAGGACGCCGCGAAGAAGCGCGCGGACATGGTGGACTCGGTGCGCGGGGAGATCGCGGACCGCGTCATCGAGAGCGAGGTCGGCTTCAACTACTCGTTCCGCATCATCTCCATGCAGGCCGCGGGTACGATCCCGAACTACGAAGCCTCCATGTCGAAGATGTTCATGTCGGAGCTCGGCCAACGCATCCAGCGCACGGGCATCAAGGTCTTCGGGCTGCGCTCGACGATCTGGGATCCGACGGACCCGCAGGCCGCGCACGGCGCGCGGTTCATCCAGAACTACGTACACTCGATCCCGGCCACGATCGCGGGCGGCACGTCCGAGATCCAGCGCAATATCATCGCGACCCGCGGCTTGGGGCTGCCCCGGGCGTAACGGGAGGCGGTACGACAGCAACGGCGGCAGGGTGACCTGCCGCCGTTGCTGTTCGCTCGCGCCTGTCCCAAGGGAGCGATGCCGTGGTGGATCGCAGCGATGAAGCGCGTAGCGGCGTAGGCGGCGCGGCACGCACGCCCGCGCTCGCGCCGTCCGCCGGCCTGCGCGCGCGGCTGCGGCCGTTCTACTTCTACGGCTGGGTGATCTGCCTCGTCGGCTTCACCGTCAACATGATCTTCGGCGCGATGATGTTCCACGCCTTCGGCACCTACGTCGTGCTGCTCAAGGCGGACTTCGGCTGGAGCGCCACGTCCTTCGCGCTCGCCTTCTCGCTCATGCGCATCGAAAGCGGCCTGCTCGGCCCCGTCGAGGGCTGGGCGATCGATCGCTTCGGCCCGCGCGCGATCATGCGCGTCGGCGTCGTCATCTTCGCGCTCGGCATGATCGGCCTCAGCCGGATCGACTCACTGCTCACGTTCTACGCCGCGTTCCTCGCGATGGCGCTGGGGTCCGCGCTCGGTGCGTTCCTGCCGATTTCGGTCGCGATCGTTAACTGGTTCGACCGCCGCCGCGTCGCCGCGCTCGCGATGCTGTCGCTCGGCTTCGCGGCAGGCGGCCTGATCCAGCCGCTTGTCGTCGGCGGCCTCGAGCACTATGGCTGGCGGCAGATGTCGTTGATGATGGGCCTGCTCGTGCTTGTCGTTGGGCTGCCGCTCGCGCAGCTTGTGCGTCACCGCCCGGAGTCGCACGGTCGCCTCCCGGACGGCGTCGCGCCGGAGGAGCACGCCCGCCGCAACCGCGGGCGCACGGAGATGGAGTTCACGCCCCGCCAGGCCCTGCGCACGCGTGCGTTCTGGATGCTCTCGCTCGGCCAGTCCGCTTCGCTGCTCGTGTTCGGCGCCGTCTCGGTGCACTTCGTTGCGTACGCCACCGAGACCGTCGGCATGTCGAAGGGCGGCGCCGCGAGCATGATCGCTCTGATGACCGGCGCCACCGTAGCCGCGCAGCTGGTGGTCGGCGGCCTGCTCGGCGATCGCCTGCCCAAGCTCGGCACGATCGTGTTCGCGATGTTCGGCCACACCGTCGCGCTGTTCATCCTCGCGTTCGGCATCACGCCCGCGTGGGTCGCGGTCTTCGCGGTGATCAATGGGCTCGCGATGGGCACGCGCGCTCCCTTGATGCAGGCGTTGCGCGCCGACTACTTCGGGCGCAAGAGCTTCGGCACGATCATGGGCTTCTCCTCGCTCGTGATGATGTTCGGCATCGTGACCGGTCCGCTCGCGGCGGGTCTCTCGTACGACATTCTCGGCGAGTACCGCCCCGCGTTCGTGCTGCTCGGCGTGCTCTCCGCGGGCGGGTCCGTCTTCTTCATGCTCGCGAAGCCTCCGCGGCTTCCCGACCCCATGCTTGCGCGGCTGCCGGACGCCGCCTAGCGTCGCACGGCGCAAGCTCGCTCGAGCGCCCCATCGCACGCGCCGTGCGTGCGTAGGCTCGGCTCACACGCCGAGGGAGGTGGGTCGATGGCCGAGTTCGCCCCGGGCACCATGACCGCGGACGCCTTGAACCTGCGCAACGGGCCCGGCACCGAGCACCGCGTGCTCGGCGTGCTGCGCGCCGGCGACGCCGTCGAGGTGACTGCCGCCGTCGACGCCTAGTACTGTGTATCGACCGCGCTCGGGCTGGGCTTCGTGCACGGCGACTTCGTGCAGCTTGCGCCGGGTGTGGTGGTGCCGGCCGCTGCGTTCGCCGGCGGCAGCGCGGCGTTCGACTACACTGTGGTGGCGGGCGACAGTCTGAGCGCCATCGGCGCCCGCCACGGCGTCGACTCGCGCGCGATCGTGGCCGCGAACGCCATCGCGCCGCCGTATGTGCTGCATCCGGGCCAGGTGCTGCGCGTGCCCGGCGCACCGCTGCGCGTCGGCGAGCTCGACGTGTTCGACCCGCTGCACGACACCGGCGCGTCCGTGCTCACCGCCTCGCCCGCGAACGGCTACCACCGCTCGTGGGGCGGCGACCACGCGGCCGACCTGGACCTCGCGCACCTCGACAGCCCTGGCTGTGAGGTGCGCGAGATCCAGGTCGGCCGCGTGGTCGCCGCAGGTCGCGCCCGCCTGTCGCAGCTGGCGGCTCGCCGACGGCGGCCAGCAGCTCGCGCTGCGCCTCGGGCGGCGCGCCGGCGAGCACGAGCCCTGGCTCGACACCTGCGCGTGGCTGCGCTACGCCCACCTCGACCCGGTCGCGCTCGGGGTCGGCGAAGCCGTCGAGCCCGGCGGCACGCTCGGCTGGCTGAGTCCGTCCGGCGGCGGCGAGTACGCGTCGACGTGCGCGATGGGCTCGCACCTGCACGTGGAGGCGCTGCGCGTGACGTGGGTCGCGCCCGCCGGCAGCGCCCCCGGCGACGGCCCGTTCATGCGCCTCAGCGTCTAGTCTAGCACCAGCGGCTGCTCCGACCACACGACGCCCGCGCCGCGCAGCCCCGCGATCGCTGCGGTGTCGTAGCCGAGCTCCGCGAGCAGCGCATCGGTGTGCGCGCCGGCCAGCACCCCGGGGCCGTAGCGCCCGGGCGTCTCGGCGAGCGTGACCACGGGCCCCCAGCGATCGTGCTCACCCATCACCTGGTGCTGCGTGGTGCGCACGAACCCGTTCTCGCGCGCGTGCGCGTCGTTGAGCCAGAACGCACCCGCCGAGGGATGGCCGTCCGCGCGCACACAGCCCACGCCCGCCGTGAGCAGCATGCGTTCCCATTCGTCGGCGTCGCGCTCCGCGAACGAAGCCTCGAGCAGCGCGCTGAGTACCGCACCGTGCTCGGCGCGCGCGCGCGCATCGCAGAAGCGGGCGTCGGCCGCGAGCCCCGCCCGCCCGAGCGCGCGGCACAGCGCGAGCCATTGCGCGTCGTCGGCCGCGCTCAGGCACACCCACCCTTCGCGCGCGCGGTATAGCCGGCGCAGCGGCCCCGTGCCGAACAGCTGCCCGTCGAGCGTGGGCCGCGTCGGCTTGCCCGCGTACGCCAGGAAGTCATCGGCGTTTGCGTAGGCGTTTGCGCCGAGCATGCTCACGTACACCGCCTGGCCCTCGCCCGTGCGCTGCCGCGCACGTAGCGCGAGCAGCGTCGCCGACACCACCACCATCGACGTGTTCGGGTCCGGGTTCGCCTCATTTGCGCGGTAGAAGCGCCGCGCCGCCTCGCGCAGCGCGTCGATGCCGCTCGTGTCGAGCTCCGCCCAGCCGTCGCCCGCCTGCATCAGCGCGCCGCCGTCGACCGCGCCCGGGATCGGGTGCGCCGAGGGGCGCGTCGCGCTTGGCCCATCCGGACCGTACCCGCTCGCGCTCACCCATACGATGCCGGGGCGCACCTTGCGCACCTGCTCGTAGCCGATGCCGAGCCGCTCCGGTACCCCCGGCCGGTAGTTGTGAACGATCACGTCGGCCTGCGCGACCAGCCGCTCCACGATCGCGCGGCCCTCAGCCGTCTTCAGGTCGATGCAGATGCTCTCCTTGCTCGCGGTCGTCTTCGTCACGAACAGCTGCCCGCCGAGGCCCGCACCACCCATCCCGCGCATCGGGTCGCCGCCGTCCGTCGGCTCGATCTTGATCACGCGCGCGCCCATGTCCGCGAGTAGCGACGCGCCCAGCGGCGCCGCGATGATCGTTGCGAGTTCCAGCACCGTCACGCCCTCGAGCGCGTACCGGTGCGCGCGCGGCGCCGCGCGCGGCGCCCACGGCGTGCGCTCCGCTTCCGCGAGCACGGCGGCCGTGTCCGCGCCGGC
>VGPB01000057.1 GCA_016875695.1 Chloroflexota bacterium
GCCGGCGCCGGCGCGCCGCTGGTGCGCAGCCTCACGGAGCTGCGCGAGCGCTACGGCGACCCGCGTGACGCGAACTACGGCCGCCTGCGCATCCCCGCGCTGGGCATCGACGCGCCGATCGGCCGCCGCCTCGTGCCGCCGGACGGCACGCTCGCGGAACCGATCGGCCCGAGCGACGTCACGCTGTACGACTTCGCGGGCTGGCCGGGCTACGGCGGCATGCCGGGCGCGGGCGGCAACGCGATCATCGCCGGGCACGTGGACCGCGACGCGTTCCTACAGTACGCGGGCGTGCGCTACCTGGGCCCCGGCATCTTCTACCAGCTCGCGCAGATCGGCGAGGGTGACACCATCGAGGTCGCAGCCGGCGGCCGCACGTACCGTTACCACGTGATCTGGGTGCGCGAGACGAACGCGAAGCTGGAGAACTGGGCGGCGATCATGAGCTCTGACGTGGTGCCGGAGGCGATCACGCTGATCACGTGCGGCGGGGCCTTCGACGACGCGAGCGGCGAGTACACGCACCGCACGATCGTGCGCGCGCTGCGCTCCTGATGCGCAGCGGCCGGCGGGGTCGCGCGCGGCGCTCGCGGCGCGCCTGAGCGTCCGGGGGCGAGTGGCGATGCGACCGCGCATGCCATCGCTTGCGCGCTGGTTCGGGCTCTGGGGCGTCGCCGTCGTGCTCGTGCTCGTGACGCTGGTGGTGCCAGAAGTGGCAGGCTTCCACGTGGACCGCGCGCGCGCCGGCGCGGAGACGCTGCTCGCCGGACGCGTCGTCGCGGTCGAGTCGCGCGAGCGCCAGCCGTCGCCGCGCGGCGAGGTGGAGCGCGAGGTGCTGCTGGTGGCGACCGACGGCACAACGGTGCGCATCGAGAGCACGCGCCTCGCCGGCGACACCGGGACGCTGGCGCTCGAGGCGGGCGACGAGGTGCTGGTCACGCGCGTCGCGGGCCCCGACGGATCAACATACTACGTGAGCGACCGGCGGCGGCCGCTGCCGCTCGCGGCGCTCGCGATCGGGTTCTCGCTGTGCGTGCTCGCGATCGGTCGCGTCACGGGCGCGTGGTCGCTGCTCGGGCTCGCGGCGAGCGGGCTCGTGATCATGCGCTACATCGTGCCGGGCATCCTGTCGGGCCACGACCCGGTGCTGATCGCAATCACGGGGGCGGCGGCGATCATCGGCGTGACGCTGTACCTCACGCACGGCGCAGACCGCAAGACCGCTGTCGCGCTCGCGGGCACGTGCGTGTCGCTAGCGCTGACGGCGCTGCTCGCGAGCGTCGCGATCGGCGCCGCGCAGCTCACGGGCGTGGCGAGCGAGGAGGCCGCGACGTTGCAGCAGCTGGCCGAGCACGCGATCAGCCCGACGGGGCTGCTGCTCGCCGGCGTGGTGATCGGCGCGCTGGGCGTGCTGGACGACGTGACGATCGCGCAGGCCTCGGCGGTGTTCGAGCTGCGCGACGCTAACCCCGCGCTGCCCGCGCGCGAGCTCTACCGCCGCGCGATGCGTATCGGGCACGACCACATCGCGGCGACGGTGAACACGCTCGTGCTGGCGTACGCGGGCGCAGCGCTGCCGCTGCTGATGCTGCTGGCGGCGCAGGGCGAGCCGCTGCTGCTGCAGCTGCATCGCGAGTTCGTAACCATCGAGATCGTGCGCACGCTGGTCGGCAGCCTGGGCATCGTCGCGGCGGTGCCGCTGACGACGGCGCTCGCCGCGCTCACCGCAACGCGGCTGGGCGCGGCGCACGGCGGCGCGGCATAGCCGCTGCCCCCGCCCGGGGGGGCTGCCGTACACTGGAGGCGGCAACGCTCCCCCGCGGCTCACTCCCGACGCTCCGCGAGCGTCCGGACATCGTGGAGGCACCATGCGACTCCGCCTGGGGAGGCGTGCGCCGGTACGCCCGGCGCGCCCCCTCGCGCTTGCGCTGCTCGCCGGCCTGCTGGCGCTCGGCAGCGCGTGCGGCAGTGAGGGCGGCGACAGCGCGACCGGATGGGACGCCGAGACGCTCGGCCGCCTGGAGCAGGAGCAGCCGTTCACGGCGTCGCTCATCAACGCGCAGGTCGGGATGGGGCCTGCGCGTCTGGCGTTCGGGCTCTTCGGTCGCGACGGCAGCCTGGTGCACGAGGCCGCGGGCGCGCTGCGCTTGGTGACGCTCGACGGCGATCGGCCGACCGACGCGGGCAGCTACGAGCTCACGCGCGTGGCGCTCGAAGAGTCCGAGACGCACACACACAACGGCAAGACGGAGACGCACACGGACACCATCGCCACGGTATACGTCGCCAACGTGCAGCTCGCGCGGGGCGAGTGGTGGGGCGCGGAGCTCGCGCTGCGCGCGGGCGGCCAGGATCACACGTTGCGGACGCGCTTCTTCGTCCAGCCATCCACGAGCGAGCCGGCGATCGGCGCGGCTGTGCCGCGCAGCACGCAGCGCGTGCTGCGCGACGTGCGCAACATCGCCGAGATCGACTCGTCGGATCCGCCACGCCCGGCGCTGCACGAGCTGACCGTCGCGGAGGCGATCGCGACGGGCAAGCCTTCGCTGATCGCGTTTGCGACGCCGGCGTTCTGCCGCACGCGCTTCTGCGGGCCTGTGGTCAGCGCGGTGGTGGTGCCGCTCGCGGAGCGCTACGCCGGGCGCGCGCACTTCGTGCACATCGAGCCGTACGACCTCGCGCACGCGCGCGAGGGGCGGCTCGTACCGATCCCCGAGATCGAGCAGTGGGGCCTCACCACCGAGCCGTATCTGTTCCTCGTCGACGGTTCGGGCAAGGTGGCCGCAAAGTTCGAGGGCATCACCTCCGCGGAGGAGGTGGAGGCGGCGCTGCGGCGCCTGCTGGGCAGCTGAGCAGCGCTCCGGGCACGCCGATCGCGGCGGGGAAGCCCGACTACATCGCGCTGCGCTTCCCGGAGCCGCCACCCGATCGCCCGTACGTGATCGTGAACATGGTGCGCTCGCTCGACGGCAAGGTCGTGCTCGGCGGCACCGAGCGCGGGCTCGGCACGCCACTCGACCAGCAGCTGATGCGTGAGCTGCGCTCGCACGCCGACGTGGTGCTGGTCGGCGCGGGCACGCTGCGCGCGAGCGGCGCGTCGTCTCGCCTCGACGACCCGGCGCTGGAGGCCGTGCGCGTCGCGCGCGGACAGCCCGCGACGCCCACGGCCGCAGTGCTCTCCGGCTCCGGCGCGCTCCCGCTGGAGCGTGCGTTCTTCACCGCTCGTGACTTCGAGGCGGTCGTCTACCTCGGACGCGAGGCGGGGGAGGAGCGGCGCGCGGCAGTCGAAGCGACCGGCCGCCGCGTCGTGGTGCTGCCGGATGGGGACCCCGCGCCCGCGCTGCTGCGCCACGCGCGCCACGAGCTGGGCGCGCGCCTGCTGCTCTGCGAGGGCGGCCCCTCGCTGAACGGCGCGCTGCTGGCCGCGGGCTGCCTCGACGAGCTATTCCTCACCGTCGGTTCGAGCATCGCCGGCGGCGCCGACGTGCTCACCGCCGTCGTCGGGTTGCAGACGCCGCGCATGACCGACGCGACGCACCTCGCGCTGCTCTCCGCCTCGACGCATCCGGACGGCGGCGAGCTGTACCTGCGCTATCGCGTGCTGCCGCGGGCGTAGGGGGCGCATACGCTACACGCGGAGGCTCGATGGCTGGCTACCCCGGCACGCCGCTCCCGCAGAAGCTCGGCATCAAGGCGGGCGCACGCCTCGCGCTGCTGCGTGCGCCGGCGGACTTCAAAGCGACGCTGGGCGGGCCGCCGGACGGCGTGCGCATGCTGACGAGCGCGCGCGCGCCGCTCGACGTGGCGGTGTGCTTCTGCACGTCGAGCGCTGACGTCGCGGCGCGCTTCCCGCGCCTCGCCGCCGCGCTCGCGCCGGCGGGCGGGCTGTGGATCGCGTGACCGAAGCGCGGTGCGAGGGTGCCCACCGACCTCACGGAGAACGCGACCCGCGAGATCGGGCTCGCGGACGGACTCGTCGACAACAAGGTGTGCGCCATCGACGAGACGTGGTCGGGGCTGCGCTTCGTGCGGCGGCTACGCGACCGCTAGCCGAGGCGCGCGCGGCGCAGGCGCAGCGCGTTGGTCATCACCGACACCGAGCTCACGGCCATCGCCGCCGCGGCCACAATCGGGTTGAGGAAGCCGAACTCGCCGAAGACAGGCCGCAGCAGCGCGGGCACGGTCGTGCCGTCGAGCCACTGCTGGAAGAGCACGTAGCCCAGGCCGGCCGCGACGGGGACCAGCAGCACATTGTAGCCGAACGCCCACACCAGGTTCTGGCGCATGGTGCGCATGGTCGCGCGCGAGAGCGCGATCGCCGTCGCGACGCCGCCGAGCTCGGCGCGCATCAGCGTCACAGGCGCCGCCTCGAGCGCAACGTCCGTGCCGGTGCCGATGGCGATGCCGACGTCCGCCGCGGCGAGCGCCGGCGCGTCGTTGATGCCGTCGCCAACCATCGCGACGGTGCGCCCGCCGGCCTGCAACTCGCGCACGACGGCAGTCTTGCCCTCTGGCTGCACGCCCGCAACGACGCGCGCGATGCCCGCGCGCGCGGCGACCGCCTCGGCAGTTGCCTGCTGGTCGCCGGTGAGCATCACGACCTCGACGCCCAGCGCGTGCAGTCGCGCGATCGCGGCAGGCGCGCTCGCGCGCATGCGGTCGGCGACCGCGATCAGGCCGGCCGCCACCCCGTCGACGGCGACGAGCAGCGGCGTCTCGCCGCGCGCCGCGGCGGCGTCGCCGCGCGCGACCAGCGCCTCCGCGGACACGGCGGCCTCGGCGAGCAGCGACGCGTTGCCCGCAAGCACGTGCCGCCCGCCAACGGTCGCGTCGATGCCCTGGCCGACGACGGCGCGGAAACGCTCCGGCCAGTCGGGCGCGAGCGCGCGCTGCTCCGCCTCGTGCAGCACGGCTGCGGCGAGCGGGTGCTCCGAGCCGCGTTCGGCCGAGGCCACGAGTTGCACAAGCTCGTCGGCCGTCACGGGCGCGCCGTCGACAAGCTCGAGGGCAACGACGGCGGGCTTGCCCTCGGTGACGGTGCCGGTCTTGTCGAACACCACCGTGTCGATGCGGCGCGCGCGTTCCAGCGCCTCGGCGTTGCGGATCAGCACGCCGTGCCGCGCGCCGAGCCCCATGCCGACCATGATCGCGGTAGGCGTGGCGAGCCCGAGCGCGCAGGGGCACGCGATGATCAGCACGGTCACGGCGTTGAGCAGCGCGAACGTGAGCGCCGGCTCCGGGCCGAGCCACCACCAGCCGGCGAAGGTCACGAGCGCGACGACGAGCACCACCGGCACAAACACCGCGGCGATGGCGTCGGCGAGGCGCTGGATCGGCGCCTTCGAACCCTGCGCCTCCTCGACGAGGCGGATGATGCGCGCGAGCGCGGAGTCGGCGCCCACGGCGGTCGCGCGCACGCGCAGCAGCCCGGTGGTGTTGAGCGTGGCGCCGAACACGGCGTCGCCCGGCCCCTTGGCCATCGGCAGCGATTCGCCGGTGAGCATCGACTCGTCGACGGCGGAGGCGCCGTCCAGCACCTCGCCATCGACGGGCAGCTGCTCGCTCGGCCGCACGATCACGGTGTCGCCCGGCTGTACCGCTGCGACGGGGATCTCGAACTCCTCGCCGTACTCCAGCACACGCGCGAGCTGCGGCCGCAGCGCGACCAGCGCGCGCACGGCCTGCGACGTCTGGCCCTTGGCACGCGCCTCGAGCAGCCGCCCGAGCAGCACGAACGCGACAATCAGCACGCCGGTGTCGTAGTACACCGCCATCTCGAGCCCGTGCACGGAGTGGAACAGGTCCGGCCAGAACGTGGCGCCGACGGAGTAGCCGTACGCGGCGACGGTCCCAACGGCGATCAGCGTGTTCATGTCGCTCGCGCCGTGGCGCGCGATCCTCGCTGCCCCCGCGTAGATGCGCGCGCCGGCCCAGAACTGCACCGGCGTCGCGATCGCGAAGAACAGCGGATGCATCCCGTGCATGGGGATGTCCGCGAGCGCCGGCACCTCCTGCCACCACATCGCAAGCGCGAGGAAGAGGCCGGTCGCGAGCGCGACGGCCGTGCGCAGGCGCAGCGCGCAGTACTCCGCCAGGCGCTCCCGCTCCAGGCGGTCCTGGGGGTGCTCCTCGCCGGCCGCGCCCGGCAGCTCGAGCGCGTAACCCGCGCGGTCGACGGCGGCGCGCAGCGCTTCGAGCGGCGGCGCCGCGGCAGCGTCGAGCGTGACGGTGGCCTGCTCGGTCGCGAGGTTGACGCTGGCCTGGGTGACGCCGGGCACGCCGGTCAGCGCGCGTTCCACGCGCCGCACGCACGAGGCGCATGTCATGCCACGCACATCCAGCCGCAGCGCGCCGCCCGCCGCCGCCGCGGCAGGGCTGTCCTGAACCGATGCCTTCGTCGTCATCTGTGCACTCCGTCGCAGCGTCGCATCAGCGGTGCGCCAGCCCGTAGAGCTCGACGAGCTCGTCGAGCACGCGTTCGCCCTCGCCGCCCGTGATGCCGTCCACCACGCAGTGGTGCAGGTGGCCGCTGAGCAGCTTCGACTCGAGCTTCTCGATCGCGCGGCGCACCGCGTACGTCTGCTTCAGCACGTCGACGCAGTACTGGTCTTGCTCGATCATCTGGCGCACCCCGCCGAGGTGGCCCTCGATGTAGGCAAGGCGGCGCAGCACGTCCTTGCGCGTGTCCGTGTCCATGTGTACCTGCTTCCAGCGCCGCGAGGCGCGGCGCTCAGTGCGCCGGCTGCGCGGGCACGGCGAGCGCCGCCTCGAGCGGCTGACCCCACGGCATCGTCAGGGTCTGCACGTCGAAGGCGTACGTGTCCACGCCGAGCGCGGCGTGCAGGCGCTCGCTGGCGCGCGCGCCGACGAGCAGCTGGCGGCCGCAACAGCAGCTCTCCGCCGCCTGCTCCGGCTGCCCACGATCCAGCGCGAAACCGGCCGTGCAACCGCACGGGCAGCGGTAGTTCACGTCGGCGCCCACGTCCGTGCGCGTCACCGTGTACGCCGGAGGTCCGGCCGGCGCGGCGCGTTCGACCGTCAGCAGCGGCACGCCGCCCGCGGGCGCCGCGTCCGCGCTCGCGCCGTCGGCGAGCGGGTAGCCCTCGCCGGCGAGCGCAGAGGCCAGCGCGTCGAGCACCGTCCCGCTCTCGACCTCGACGTCGAAGCGCCGGCCCTCGATGTCGCCCGTGAGGAAGCGCGCGCCCGGCAGGGCGTTGGTGGTGCGCTCGATGGTAGCGATGCAGTGCTCGCAGCTGATGTCCGGGGCGTACAGGGTGGTGCGCATGCGTAGGGCCTCCGTTCATGCCTCGCCGGCGGGTGACTCTCGTGGCGGCCATCACACACCCTACCCCCCCGGGGCGGGTAGACGACACGTGCCGACCGACACTCGGAGCCGGCGCGGGCCGGCGACGCGGCGGGGGAGCGGACAGCAAAGACCGCCGGCAAGCCGGCGGCAGGAAGGTTCAGGGCGCAGGGCCGGGCCGCGAATCAGGCCGCCGATAGGCCAGCGGCGGCCTGATTCAGCGTCGTGCCCGGCCGGCCTAGCGCTTCTTCGCGGGCGCCTTGCCGGCGCTCTTCGCGGGCGCCTTCGCCGGAGACTTGGCGGCCGGCTTGGCGGCGGGCTTCTTCGTCGATGCCAATGTCGTTGTTCCCTTCGCATACGCTGAGTGGATGAACGGGTAGCCAACCCTGCTAAAGTATAGCCGCTCACCACGCGCGCGAACACAATGTTCGCACATGTGGCGCGCGAAAATTCACGACGCGGCGCGCGCGGCGCCCGCCTCCGCCCAGCGTCCGAACGCATCGAGCATCAGCACCAGGCACTTCACGCTGCGGCCCGCCTTGATGAACTCGTCCATCGGCGTCTCTACGGGTCGCAGGTCCCACGCGCGCAGCGCCGCCGCCGTCTCCGGGCAGCCGCTGTTCAGCACCACCACGCCGTCGACGACCAGCGCGTTGCACGCGAAGCGCAGCGCTTCCTCCTCCGGGACCGCGTGCAGCTGCGGCACCGCCGCCTCCAGCAGCGCGCGCGCCTCCGCGCTGAACGCCGGCGGGAAGTACAGCGCGCGGCCGTCATCCAGCGGGCAGAAGCAGGTGTCGAAGTGGTAGAAACGCGGGTCCGCCAACTCCAGCCGCGTGACCTCGGTGCCCAGCAGCTCGTCCAGGTGGTCGAACGCGCGGAACTCGGTGCGGAAGCGGTAGCCCGCGAGTACGCGCTCGCCGGCGGGGAGCACATCGCCCTCGCCTTCCCAGTAGTGCGGCTCGTGGATGTGCTCGATCGCGTAGCCCAGCGCCTCGAACCAGCGCCGGAAGAGCGGCGCCTCCGCCTGCCGCTCCGGGTGGCGGAAGTTCGCCGGCACGAACCGCCGGCCGAGCGCGAGGCCCGCGTTAGCGGTGAACGTCATGTCGGGCACCGCCCGCTCCTGCGCGACGAGCTCGACGCGCACGCCGAGCCGCTCGAGCGCGGCGCGCAGCGCGTGCCACTGCGCGAGCGCCTCGGGGCCTAGCACGGCGTTGGCGCGCCGCATCCACGGGTTGATCTCGTACGCGATGCGGTAGTGCACGGGCTCGCACATCAGCACGTGGCGGCTAACGGGCGGCACCTCCGCGATCCATGGTGACGCCTCGCGGGCGGTCCGGCGAACGGCAGGCCGGCCCGGGCGCAACGCGACGGGCGATGAGTCACCCTGCCGCCCGTTCGAGCGCCCGCCGTGCGAGGCGCTACGCGCGCGTCGGCAGCACCACGACCGCGTGCCCAGGCGCCGTGCTCTGCCCCTCCTGGTTCGTGACGTTGATCTCGAGCCGCACCTTGTGCTCGGAGTCCTCGACCGTCTTCTCGACGATCTTCCCGGTGCACGTGAGCACGTCGTTCTTCTGGTTGATGACGCGGAACTGCAGGCCTAGCTCGCGGATGTCCGCCTCGTCGCCCGCCCAGTCACGGAGCATGTTGAGCAGGTAGGCGAAGCGCAGGTTGCCCATGCCGAAGGCGCCCTGCTCGTTGCCGCCGGCGCGCCCGCCCTCGTCGTCCATATGGATGTAGACGAACTCGTCGTTGACCGCAGCGTAGCGGTTCCAGTGCATGAGGTCCGTCTTGCGCGACCATGCCGAGATCTCGTCGCCGACGTTCACGTCCTCGAAGTACACGTTATAAGCCACGCGCCCCTCCTCACCGCCTCGCCCACGCGCATCGCCCGCGACTATAGCCCATGCGCGCGCGGCCACGCCCGCGGGCGCCACGCCCAGGGCGCGCGGCGCCCGCACGTATACTCGGGGCATGCGACTGGCCTACGCCACGTTTCACCCGTTCGAGCCCGCCGCCGGCGCCGCGGAGCGGCCGCTGCCGGCGCTGATCGCGCTTCACGGCTTCGGCTCGCACGCGCTGGACCTGCTCACGCTGGCGCCGGAGCTCGCCGGCGGGCGACTGCTGGTGATCTGCCCGCAGGCGCCGTACCACCTGCCCGACTTCTACGGCTTCAGCTGGTCGCGCGACCCGACCGCGCCCGCGGACCCGGCGGAGCCCGACGCCGCGGCCGACGCGTTGCGCACGCTCCTCGACGACGCGATCCCGCGCTTAGGCATCGACCCCACCAGGCTCGCACTGCTGGGGTTCAGCCAGGGCGGGATGATGGCCGCGCCGCTTGCGCTCGGCGAGCCGCAGCGCTTCGCCGGGCTCGCGCTGCTCAGCACATCGGTCGTGGGCGCGCGCTCCGCGGTGCTCACCGCCGCGCCCGATGCCGCGCGCCTGCCGGTGCTCGTGCAGCACGGCACACAGGACCCCGCGATCCCCGTGGCGCAAGCGCAAGCCTCGGTCGAGCGCCTGCGCGAGCTCGGGCTCGCGCCCGAGTACGAGGAGTACGCGATGGCGCACGAAGTCAGCCGCGAGAGCACCACGGCGCTCACGCGCTGGCTGGAACGCGTGCTGCGCCTGGACGCGCGCTAGGCGCGCGCGCACCGCGCCGCGTCGTGGTCGCCGCCGCGTTCGCGCTGCCCGCCGCGATCGTCGACGCGCGCGCCGACGGCGC
>VGPB01000058.1 GCA_016875695.1 Chloroflexota bacterium
CCGGCCGCCGCGGACGCCGCTGCGGGCGCGAGCGTGAGCTCGGACTGGACGGCGGGCATGGTGACCGCGGAGAGCACGACGGCGGCCATGTCGGGGACGCCGCGCGTGCGGCGGTACAGCTCCGGCAGCAGCCGCTCCGGGCCGGTGACCAGCGCCTGCACCACGGCGTTGGCGCCGATGAGCTGCTCGGCGTGACCGGTGAGCAGGAGCAGCACGCTGCTCGCCAGGTCGACGGAGAAGAACGCGGGCTGTACGGGCTCTTCGCCGCCCAGCGGCGGCGCGGCGGTGCTGCTTTCGGTGTCGTAGCGCAGCACGCCTTCGGGGCCGCTGACGTAGACGGCGCCGGGGCCGAGCTGGCCGACGGTGGCGTCGGCGTCGCGCACGACGGCGCAGGTAAGGCCGACCGCGACCTGGTGTTCGCGCAGCGAGCGGCGGTTCCACTCCGCGAGGTTGGCGTGCGCCTGCTTGAGCGCGCGCTGCAGGCCGCCCGTGATGGAGAGCGACTCGCGCGCGAAGAGCTCGGCGACGGCGGCGGCGACCTCGGCACAGAACGGCGCGGAGCGCTCGTCGACGGGCTCGGCGAGCACGATCACCTGGACGGTGTCGTCCTCGCGCACGCGCTCGCGCTCGACGAGCCATGGACTGTGCTCGCGTACTTCCCCGCCGACGATCGCGTACCGTCCGACCCACATAGCTATGTCACCACCGGGGGAGCGAGGTTGCACGCCTCGCGAGCCGCGCGGCGGCGCGCTGCGATGGAGCGTGGTGTGCGTGACCCGCGCAGGATAGGCGCGTGCGCGCGGCGCGTCGACCCATGCGGGCGCGCCGCAACGCTCGCGCGCGGACGCGTGTGCGCCATGTAGGATTGCTTGCGAAGGGTGACGCCGTGCCAGGAGACGCGTTACAGCACCAGGCGCACGCGGACGCGATCGTGGCGCGCGCCGCCGTGCAGCTGCGCGGCGTGCTGCAGGCGCTCGCCGCGGTGATCGATCCGTTCCCCGCGTTTCCGGGCGCGTTCTTCTCGTACGGCATCGAGGTGCCGCTGGACGACGTGCCGAACACGTACGGGTGCGTCGTGCTGGGTGAGGACGGCGCGCTGCACGAGCTGCGGCTGGGCCTCGACGTGGCAGACGCGGCGGAGGGCGACCCCGCGGGGCTGCGCGCGGAAGAGCGCGTGCCGCTGGAGGAGTTGCCGCCGGCGCTGTTCGTGCTGTACGCGCACCGCGCGGTGCAGGCGGCAGTGACGTACCTGGAGGGCGGCGCGGGGGGCCGGTAGGGGTGCTACGGCTATGCGCTGACCGGTGACTGGGCCGCGCGCCGCCGGGCGCGGAACACAGGTGGCGGGATGCTAACGCGGGGAGTTCGGCAGGGCGATCCGTTCGCGCGCAGTCTTGAGCGCCTGCATGAACGCGGCGGGCGCGGTCTGGTTGGTGAAGCCGATGACGGGCGGCTTGCTCATGTCGGCGGACGAGACGGTCGGGCCGTCGATGTTGAATATACCGGTGCGCGTACCATAGCTCGCGCCATCGGGCTGCACGCGCAGCACGTAGAGACGCTTGTCGCCTCGCTGGGGCATCAGCATCTGTCCAAAGGTCGTCTGACCGGGCTGGCCATGGACGGCGAGCGTGATCATTCCGCCTTCGCGCACTGCTGGTGGGGCAGAGATCACGCGCTCGACCTGCAGGTCGAAGTACGAAAAGATGGCCGGCGATAACGTGGGGGCGTTCGGTCGCGGGTCCGAGTGTGCTGGCCCAACGACGGCGGTGCGCAGGAAGGCTCCGACGACTCCTGTCACGATCACGTCGTACTGCGCAACTACATCATCGATTGAAGTGGGGGTTGGGCGCCTCATACCTGGCGGATTGATCGCCTGCAGCGAGAACGAAGACGGTTGCTGAGGTCGGCGATTCTCCGCCGCCGTGTGTCGCACGCGTCGCGATGATACCGGTGCCGATTAGCACACCCGCGGCAACGCCTGCCGACAGCAGGAGCGCGGAGCTGCGCGATGGACGATTGGGGAGTGAGCGCGTAATCGTCTAGGTCCCCTCGCCGGATCGCTAGTGGATGTTATTGATACCGGACCGGTCATGGCTTGTCAGGCTCTGATGCCACGGTTCGCTTACATTGAGGACGCTGTCCGTGGTGCCTGACCAGTGTCTCAGTCCGGAGACATGGCCGAGCTCGTGCCGTGCGACGTTGTTCGGATACGCAGGTGCGGGGTCGAAGGTGTTGTAATAGATGTAGGCGAACCGCGCCTGCTTCGTAGTGGTATTGCATTGTCCCGTCAGGTCGCCGGTGCTGAAGCTGGTGCAGGAGATCCAGCCGGTGGCTGCTGTCCACGCCCACGGTTCCGCGAGCACTGTGTTCCAAACTGTGTCGCCGTAGTTGCCCTGGTTGAATGATATTCCAGCACTACGTTCCGCGCGGGCCACTGGCCGTGAGATCGATGTTGATGTTGTAGTCGAATGGCGCACCAGCAATCGCTGCGGATACGAGGTGAAGTGGTCCTCGACGGTTGGCGTTACTTCCGCCGTAAACCACTTGAAGAACGAACTGAACTGGTGTGCTTCGGCAGGACGGGTTACCGCATGCGTCGAGCCGATCGAGATGAGGAGTCCGACGACGAAGCCTACGAACGGCAGTAGCCACCAGCGCATGACGGCTTCTTGCCCGCGGCCCCCTGCCGGGCGGTGGGAGGTTCGCGGAGAAGCGGGGGGGGGGGGCTGTCAAGCTAAGCGGAGGCGACAGCGGACTCAGCGCTAGCCTCGCGCCGCGGGCCGGGCCATTTGTGCTATTACAGCTGTGAACGCGCGAGGGTGGTGTGATGCCGAACCGACGAGTGCCGCGGCCGTTCCAGTTGCTGTGGGGGAACGGCAAGATCATCGAGGAGGCGGCGATCGAGGGTGGGTTGCACGCCCCGGCGCTGCAGCTGCTGGCGTACGAGGAGGGCGAGAAGAGCGGGCAACTGGCGGTGCGCTTCGCGGCGTACGACCCGGAGGGCGAGCTGGAGCGCCGCCCGTTGATCATCAACGAGCGCGAGATCCCGGCGCTCCGGCTGCAGCTGGAGCAGTCGCCGCGCATGAAGGCGCTGCTGAAGAAGCTCGTGGATTGAAGGTACGGAACCCTCACCCCCAGGCCTGCTCCCCCCGGGCTGGGCGAGAGGGATGAGCGGCAGGGTGCGGTCTAGTCGGCGGTGAAGTCGCCGGACTTGCCGCCGGACTTGGTGACGAGGCGGATGGCCTCGATGCGGATGGTGCGCTCGGCGGCCTTGCACATGTCGTAGACGGTGAGCGCGGCGACGCTGACGGCAGTGAGCGCTTCCATTTCGACGCCTGTCTGGCTCGTCGTGCGCACCGTGGCGGTGATCTCGATGCTCGACGCGGCGTGGTCGGGGACGAGCTCGAGCTCG
This sequence comes from Chloroflexota bacterium, assembly GCA_016875695.1. GTDB lineage: Bacteria > Chloroflexota > Dehalococcoidia > UBA2979 > UBA2979 > SHYP01. Next base: position 3,410 of record VGPB01000058.1, read on the forward strand.
ACGCCGGACAGCGGCAGCGGATGGCAGAGCGGGATGAGGTCGGGCGTGCGCTTGGCGGCCATGATGCCGGCGACGCGCGCGACGGCGAGCACGTCGCCCTTCGGCATGCGGTCTTCGACGATCAGCGCGAGCGTCTCCGGGCGCAGCACGACGCGGCCGCGCGCGGTGGCCTCGCGCGCGGTGACGGCTTTGGCGGTGACGTCGATCATGCGCGCGTGCCCCTGCGCGTCGAGGTGGGAGAGTTGCGGGTCGGTGGTGGTCATGGAGCTTGGTCGGCCGGCTCAGCCGCCGATGTAGGACATCTCGACGCGGTGCAGGTTGGGGGTGCCGGCGGCGCGCAGTTCGGAGTAGCGGTCGTCGCGCGCGGTCCAGACGGTGCGCAGCGCGCCGGCGATCGCGTCGTCCTCGGGGCCACTGCGCAGCAGCGCGCGCAGGTCGGTGCCCTGCGCAGCGAAGAGGCATGTGTACAGCGAGCCCTCGGCGGAGAGGCGCGCGCGCGTGCAGTCGCCGCAGAAGGGCTGCGTGACCGACGTGATCACGCCGATCTCGCCGGAGCCGTCGCGGTAGCGCCAGCGTTTCGCGACCTCGCCGTGGTAGCTCGGCTCGACCGGTTCGAGCGGCAGCGCGGCGTCGATGCGCTCGACGATCTCGGTGCCGCGCACGACGTCGTCCATGCGCCAGCCGTTGGTGGTACCGACGTCCATGTACTCGATGAAGCGCAGGATGTGGCCGCGGTCGCGGACAAAGCGCGCGAGCTCGACGACGGTGTGGTCGTTGACGCCGCGCTTGACGACGGTGTTGACCTTGAGTGGGCGCAGGCCCGCCGCGGTCGCCGCGTCGATGCCCTCGACGACGAGCGCGACGGGGAAGTTCACGTCGTTCATCGAGCGGAACACGGCGTCGTCGAGCGAGTCGAGCGAGACGGTGACGCGGTTGAGGCCGGCCTTGGCGAGCGGGGCGGCGAGCGTGCGCAGCAGCGAGCCGTTGGTCGTCATCGCGATCTCGACACCGGGGATCCCGTGCAGCTGCGCGACGAGCTTGGGCAGCTCCGCGCGCAGCGTGGGCTCGCCGCCGGTCAGGCGCAGCTTGCGCACGCCGTGCGCAGCGAAGATGCGTGCCAGCCGCGTGATCTCCTCGAACGTGAGGATCTCGTCGCGGGGGAGGAAGGCGAAGTTCGGGCCGAATACCTCGCGTGGCATGCAGTAGCGGCAGCGGAAGTTGCAGCGGTCGGTGACGGAAATGCGCAGGTCGCGCAGCGGGCGCCCGAAGCGGTCGGTAAGTGCGGGCGCGCTGGGCGCAGCCGTTGCGCGGTTGAGGGCGTGGTCCGGGCTGGTCATGCGAGGTCTCCGGGCGTGTGGGATGGGGCCCCGGCGAGCGCGCCGAGGACTTCTATCATCGCATGGGTGGCGAGCGCGCGATGGCTGAGCGCCTGCTTCTCCGCGCCGAGCTCGGCGAGCGTGCGGCCGTCGGGCAGCTCGAAGACGGGGTCGTAGCCGAAGCCGGAGGCGCCGCGTGGGGCAAGCGTGATGCGGCCTTCGACCGTGCCCTCGCGCGCGACGACGCGGTCGCCGGGGAGCGCGAGCACGACGACGGCGCGGAAGCGTGCGCCGCGGCGCGCGGGGGGCACGCCTGCGAGCTCGCGCAGCAGGAGCGCGCAACGCGCGGCGTCGGTGGGCGCGGCGGGGCTGCCGTAGCGCGCGGAGAGCACGCCGGGACGGCCCCCGAGCGCGTCGACCTCGAGGCCGGAGTCGTCGGCGAGCGCGGGCAGCCGCGCGGCGGCGGCGAAGGCGATGGCCTTGCGCGTGGCGTTGTCGAGGTAGGAGCGGGCGTTCTCGATCGGGGCCACGGCGCCGAGGCCGAGCTCGGCGGGCGTGACGAGTCGCCAGCGCGCGGGCGCAAGCAACTCGCGCAGCTCGCGCACCTTGCCGGCGTTCTGCGTGGCGAGCAGCAGGGTGGGCATCACCAGGCGCTACTGCGTGGGGGAGCTGAGGACGGCCCTCCGGGCCGGAAGCCCCGCCCGCCCGCCCTTCTGGCCGGGGGCTTCGCCCCCGGACCCCCGCGGCGGGGCTCACGGAACGCTCGTCGGACGACAGCCGTCACAGGCGGCGGACCGGAGAGTGGCTCCCTGTTGAGCGCGGAGCGGGCGCATTGTCGCACAGGCGTGCCGTCGCTACTCGGGCAGCTGGACGTGGCCGGCGGCGTCGAGGGGCCAGCCGGGGTTCCACGCCACTTTCCAGAGGTGGCTGTCGGGGTCGGCGAAGTAGCCGGAATAGCCGCCGCAGGGGGCCTCGGCGGCTGCCCGGATGAGCGTGGCGCCGGCGGCGTGGGCGCGGACGTTGTGCGCGAGCGCGATGCCGGCGAAGCCCTGGCCCGGGGAGGAAGGGCCGGCGGCGGGGACGTCGGCGTCGGCGGCGAGGGCGTCGCGGCTCCACAGGCCGAGCACGAGGCCGGCGCCGCGCAGGAACACCACTACGCCAGCGACGCTGGCGGAGGAGGTGGGCCAGCCGAGACTGTCGCGGTAGAACCGGCGCGCGCGCTCGAGGTCGCGCATGCCGAGCGTGACGATGCTGACGCGCGGCTCCATCGGCGGGGCCGGCGTGCTAGATCTCCGCCCAGCGGTCTCCGAGCTTGGCGGCGACGGCGGGCATGGTGGTGTACTCCATCTCGTCGAGGGGGAGGCGGTGCGGCTCGAAGGGGCCGTGCTTGCGCAGGTAGTCGGCGACGCGGTTGGCCTCGGCGCGGGCGTTGTCGAAGCCGGGGTCGTCGAACATGTCGCGCGGGCCCACGAGCTTGCCCTCGGCGAGCTGGAATCCGAGCGCCACGACGCGGGGCGGGCCGTCGAAGCGGCTGGGGGTAGCCTGCGCCTGGGCCGTCGGCATCCACGGCCCGTAGTGCGAGCCGCGCATGAAGCCCTCGACGGTCCAGGCGGTGGTGAACGGCTCCAGCACCTCGCCGACGGCGGGAAACACCCCCTGGCAGCGCACGATCGCGGCGGGGTCGTCCTTACCGACGTAGCGGCCCGCGATGAGCGAGAGCTTGTCGGTGGAGGAGACCGCGGCGACCTCGCCGGTGGCGCGCGCGACCACGCGCTTGATGGCGTAGCGCGCGGGCGAGCCGATGAAGACGAGCAGGTCGTACGCCTCCTCCGGCGTGTTGAGCACGATCTTGCGGTGCTCCTTGACGTCGTGCACCTCGAAGGCGAAGCCGGCGTGCAGCGCCTCGGCGATTACGAGGCCGGCGGTGTTAAAGGGGTCGGCGAACATCTTGTATAAGGGCAGGTTGAACGAGCCGGCGGAGGTCTTGTCGCCTAGGTAGACGACCACCGGTTCGGACGGGCGCTCTTCGAGCTCGAGCTCGGCGGAGCCCGGGCCGGCGCCGCGGATGTTGCCGGAGAAGGCGTCGACGAGCAGATCCTGGCCGGCGCCGTACAGGCGCAGCCGCTTAGCGACGTCGGTGCCAGCGACGAAGGTGTCCCACGCGAGCTTGTGGATCGGTTCGTCGTTCTCGCCGCGCTCGTGCGACATGATCAGGAAGAGGTCGTCGCCGCATGAGGCGGCGTGGCCGTCGATGAGCAGGCCGGACTGCACGGCGCGCACGAGCGCCTCCTGGCCCACGCCGAGCACCTCCGGGTGCATGGCGGAGTGGCCTACGTAGCCGCCGACGTCGGCCTTGATGACGCTTAGGGTTTGCGGCATGGCCAGTCCTTCCGGTGGTCAACGCGGACAGCGGCGGATGCGTGGCGACGACGGCGCACGTCCCGGCTGGCGGCGCCCGCAGCGTACGCGGTAGTCCGCGACGGCACGTAGACCGATCGTGACGGCTCGGGCGGCGCCGCGCCCGCGGAATCGTAGCTGCGCGAGCGCGAGCGGGTCAAACGAGACAGAGGACGGTCCTACGGGCCGGGCTTTGGTTATAGCGGGACCGGGGGTTCCCCGTTACTCGCAAAGCCTAAAGGTGATGCCGTTCATTCCCGGAACGTAGCAGCCCCGGTCTAGTTCGTAGCCGTAACCCTCCCCAAGCAGGAGGCGCCACCGAGTCCCCCGAGCACGCAGGTCGGCCAGTTCGAGCGACCTATCGGCCACAAAGAAGGCGGAGCCCCACTCCCAATCCAGTCCTGACCAGCTCGACGCGTCGGGAAGTGGGTGATGCGGAGCGAAGATCGGGCGCTCAGCGAGCGCGTCGGCCGTCTCCCCGGGCGCCCAGACCAGCGCCGAACCCTCCTACAGCTTCCCGTTCAACGCCACGCCGCACACTACGAGGGACTTAACCATCGAGACCTCCGCCTGCGCTGTCACGGCGCCCGCGCTCCACGAACGTACTGCGTGGCGCGTATGTTCGGTTCGGGCGCGGCGCTGCGCAAGCGGCGGGCGCGCTAGGTCGCGAAGCGCGCGCGCAGCTCGTCGATGGCGGCCTGGGCGAGCGGGCGGCATAGAGCCTGGATGCCCCAGTCGAGGTCCGCTGGGCGGGCGAGGAACGCCTCGAGCGCGGCGAGCTGCTCGAGGCCGCGGCGCTGTGCGTGGTCGCCGTCGAGCGCGCGGAAGCCCTGCAGCTTGCGTGGGCCCTCGCGGCCGCCTTCCGAGATGTACCAGTCTCGGAAGGCATCGCCGCAGCCTGTGGCGTGGAGCAGCGCGCCGAGCGGCGTGGCGAGCGGCGGCACGCGCGCCGCGAGCGCGCGGGCGGTGGTGGTGCGCGCGGGCGAGTCGTACTCGGCCATGAGGTGGCCGTTGGGCGGGATGAGCGCGGCGAGCGCCTCGAAGATGCGCCGCTCGACGCCGGCCGGCACCTCCACGGCGGTCGAGCCCCCGTCGGGCGGCGCGATTGTGAGCAGGTTCGCGTAGGCGATGACCTCGACCCAGTTGTAGCCGGGGTAGGGGCCGCTGTTCTGGAGGCCGAAGACGACGGGCTTGGTCGTGGTGCCGAGCTGTGAGACGAGGTAGCAGCGGAAGTACCGCGCGCCGACGGAGTTGCGCGGGCCGAGCTGGAGCGAGAGCGTGACGTCGTCGCCCACGACGGCGCCGTCGAGGGCGGTCAGGGGCTCGCGCGGGAGGGCGGCGGCGGGGCGCCACGGGCCATGGGGGTCGTTGCTCATCGTGGTCGAACGTAGCACGGAGCCTCACCCTCCGGCCTCCTCTCTAGCGCTGCGGGTGAAGGGCGCCGGCTACGCCGGGACGTGCGTGGTGGTGACTTCGCAGAGCGGGCGGCCGGCGTCGCTGGTGACGATGGTGCGGACGACGACGAGGCGGCGGCCGGGGCGCACGACGCGCGATTCGGCGCGGATCGTGCCGCCCCGCGGGTTGGCGAGGAACACCGCGTGCAGGTTGCTGGCGACGAAGAACGCCGCGTCGCCGCCCTCGCGCGCGCTGCTCGCGTCGGAGGTTCGGCGTGCCGCCGCCGAAGAAATCGCGAGCGCCGTGGCGGTGCTGTCGGCGACGACGACGAGCACGTCGGTGTGGATGGCGCCGACCGGCGTCTTGTGGCGGTCGTCGATGGTGAGCTCGGCGGTGGCGTGCTCGGTCGGGACCTCGAGGAAGCGCATGCCGAGCTCGTTCGCGGACTGGCTGCCGCCGCCGGTCCACGCGTTGGGGGGGTTGGTCATCGCGCCTCCTGTGTTGGCGTAGGTAGCACGCTCATTCGCCGCGACGGCAGGCGAGCTGCGGTGCGGGTGGCTACACTCGTGCCGTGACGATGAACGACGACGGGCTGCGCGCGTACGTCGAGGCGATGCGGCGGCTGCTGGGGCGCGGAGGCTTCGAGCGCACGGGCGATCCGAACGAGGCGCGGCGCTTCCGCCTCGATCACGTGAACGCGTACCTCGATGCGGCGAGTCGGCCGGACCGCCGGCACACGGTGCACGTGGCGGGGTCGAAGGGCAAGGGCTCCACCGCGGCGATGGCGGAGTCGGTGCTGCGCGCGGCGGGGGCGCACACGCTGCTGTTGACGTCGCCGGACCTGCACCAGGCGCGCGAGCGCATCGCGATCGACGGCGCGGCGCTGGGCTACGCGTCGTTCGCTGCGATCGTCGAGCGGCTGCTCGCGGACTCGGCAGTGCGTGGCTGGTCGTACTTCGAGCTGCTTACGGTAGCGGGCTGGATCGCCGGTGCGGAGGCGGACTGCGACTGGCAGGTGCTGGAGGTGGGGCTGGGTGGCCGGCTCGACACGACGAACGCGGTGGCCGCGAAGCACGTGGCGGTGATCACGCCGATCGACCTGGAGCACACGGCGATCCTCGGCGACACGTACGCGGCGATTGCGCGCGAGAAGGCCGGGATCGTGCGCGGGCCGTGCGCGGTAGTCACGTCGCCGATGCGCGCGAGCGCGCTCGACGCGATCCGCGAGTACGTGCGCGCGGCGGGCGCGACGCTGCATGAGGTGCCGGAGGAGTGCGCGCTGCGCACGCTCGGTCAGACGCTGGAGTGCCAGACGTTCGACCTGCGCACGCCGCTGCGCACGTATCGTGCGCTGCGGCTGCCGCTGCTCGGCCCGCACCAGTTGGAGAACGCGGCGGCGGCGGTGCGGGCGGCGGAGCTGGCGTGGGCGGCCGCGGATGAGGGCGCCGAGCTGCCGGCGGCGGCGGTGGCG
>VGPB01000059.1 GCA_016875695.1 Chloroflexota bacterium
CGTTCTCCCGCTCGAGCTCCTGCAGCCGCTTCGCCTGGTCGACCTTCATCCCGCCGTACTCGCGGCGCCAGCCGTAGTAGGTCTGCTCGCTGATCCCCAGCCTCCGGGACACTTGCGCCACCGTCTGACCCTGCGCCAGACCGACCTCGGCCTCCCTCAGCTTGCCAATGATCTCCTCGGCTCCGAACCACTTCCTCCTGCTCAATGCCGTCCCCTCCCTCGCGACCAGCAAAAGTCTTCACCTCCTCCGCTGGTCTCGTTTCAGAGAGTCAGGTCAAAACTACAAGCGGCGTTGAAGGCACTGGGCCACGTCATAGTCGGGTCAGCCACTTCCACCGTGCTGGGAGGGTGATACCAGATGCATCCGCCGCTGGCGGCGAGACACCTTGATGCCCGCGGGCGACCTGCAAAAACGTCATAGCGCGCCGGCTTGCGGTGCGTTCGACGCTTGAGGGGCGGGCGCCGAGCTGGGTACGATTGCCGCCCCATCTCGCGCGACGTCCATGTATCCTGCTCCGCCAGTTCGGCAGCGCGACGCGTCCGCGAACGCGCCGGGCCACCCGCGCGTCGCCGTGTGCCTGAGGGGGAAACGAGCAGCGCACCTGAGGGCGAGCACAAAGTCTAGCGGTCGGTCGCGCGCGCTCAGCTTCGTGCTTGGCGCGGCCGGCGACGCGCTGCTCGGTGACCCGCCTACGCGCGTACATCCGGTTGGGCTCATCAGCCTCGCAGCACACGGGTTGCACCGCGCGGCGCCGCGCGGCAGCGGCGCGCGTCGCGCGTACGGCACGACGTCGGCGCTGCTGCTGCCGCTCGCGTTCGGCGGAGGGGCGGCGGCGCTGTTTCGGCGCGCGCAGCGGTCGAACCCGTTGCTCGGCATTGCGAGCGAGGCGGTCGTGCTCGGGGTCGTGTCGTCGGCGCGCACGCTGGCGCTGCGCGCACGCGAGGTGCAGGACGCGCTCGAGCGCGGCGAGCTCGCGGCCGCGCGGGAGCTGCTCGCGACACACCTCGTCAGCCGCGACACGCGCGACCTCGCGCCGGACGAGGTGGCGGGCGCGGTGATCGAATCGGTGGCCGAGAACCTCGCGGACGGCGTGATTGGCCCATGGCTGGCGTTCGCGTGCGGAGGGGTGGGAGGCGCGGTCTCGTATCGCGTCGTGAACACGCTCGACGCGATGTGGGGCTACCGCAACACGGAGTTCGAGGCGTTCGGATGGGGCGCCGCGCGTGCCGACGACGTGCTGAACCTCGCGCCGGCGCGCGCGACTGCCGCCGGCATCGTGCTCGCGTCCGCGAGCGTGCCGGGATGCAGCGCGCACGAGGCGTGGCACGTGTGGCGGCGCGACCGCGCGCTCACCGCGAGCCCGAACGCCGGCCACCCGATGGCCGCCATGAGCGGCGCGCTCGGCGTGCGCCTGGCGAAGCGCGGGCAGTACACGCTCGGCGCCGAGCTTCGCCCGCCGACGGCCGCCGATGTCGGCCGGGCGCGCCGCGTGGCTGCCCGCGCTGCCATCGCGTGCGCGGGCGTGATCGCCGCCGCGCTCTGGCTGACGGAGCGGCGATGAGCGGGGGCGTCGTACACGGCGGCCTGCGCGACCGTGAGCTCGCCGCCCTCGGGCTCGCGCGCACGGAGATCCTCGACCTGTCGGCGAATCTCAACCCCGCCGGTCCGCACCCTGCCGTGTTGGAGGCCGCGCGCACGGCCGAGCTCGGGCGCTACCCTGAGCCGGACGCGGCGACCCTGCGCGACGCACTCGCCGAGGCGGCCGGCGTGCCGCCCGCGCAGCTCCTCGTGACGCCAGGCGCGACTGCAGCGCTGCACCTCATCGCGCGCGTCTGCCTCGAGCGCGGCGACGCGTGCGCGCTATGGCCACCGACGTTCGGCGAGTACGAGCCGGCGGTGCGCGTCGCCGGCGGGCGCGTCGTGGCGTACCAATCCGCGCCGCCCGCGTTCGTCGTCCGCGCGGACATCGCGCCCGCGCCACTGGCGATCCTCTGCAATCCGAACAATCCGACCGGGACCTACCTCGAGCGCGCGACGGTGGAGGCGATCACCGCGCGCGTGCGCGTGCTCGTGCTCGACGTGGCGTACGACGCGTTCGTCGACGGCGCCTGGCGCGCGGGCGCGCTCGTCGAGGCCGGCGCGCCGGTGCTCGTCGTGCATTCATTGACGAAACTGCATGCGACACCCGGGCTCCGGCTTGGCTATGTGACTGGGCCCGAGCCGCTCATCGCGCGACTCGCCGCGCTACAGCCGGCGTGGTCGATTGGCGCGACGGAGCTCGCGGCCGGCCTCGCGATGCTTGCGGCGGACGCGACGCAGCGTCGCGCAGCGCTCGATGCGGCCGCGACGCGTGCCGCGCTTGCGGCCGGCATCCGTGCGCACGACCTCGCCCTCGTCGAGGGGCGCGCGAACTTCCTCCTGGTCGAGGTCGGCGCGGCCGGGCCATTCCGAGAGCGCCTGCTGCGGCACGGCTTTGCGGTCCGCGACTGCAGCTCGTTCGGCCTTCCCGAGTGGGTACGCATCGCGACGCCGCCCGCCGCGATCGTCGAGCGTCTAGTGGCGGCGGTCGCGGCGGCCGCCGTCCGTTGACGCTCAGTGGGCCGCCCCGGTACAGTCCGCCCGCTAGGATCCGCGAGGGAGTCGACGAACATCCGACGCGGTCGCGCCACTGTGACTGCTGCCCACTCGGTTGGCATGCAGAAGCCAGACCATCACGGATCGTCGAGTCGATGGGACGCGTCATCCCGAGGAGGCCCATTGTGGCGTACGCAGCTCCGCTCCCGATCTCGGCCGAGCGCCCGCTCAGCATCCCCGTTCGCGAGATCGCGCCGTGGGCGCTGTTCGCGTTCACGCTCGCCGCGGTAGTCGTCTACTTCGTCGGCTTCGAGCAGGGCACGCTGGCGATCTTCTCGTCCGACTACATGCATGAGTTCGTGCATGACGCGCGCCACCTCGCCGGGTTGCCCTGCCACTAGACCCACCCGCCGAGTAGGCCCACCCGATGCGCGCGCTGCTGCTGCGCGGCATGCTCTCCGGCGTTTGCGCCGGCGTGCTGGCGCTCGCGTTCGCCGTCGTCGTCGGTGAGCCGGCGATCAACCGCGCGATCGCCTTCGAGGAGGCGAGCGCAGCCGAGCACGAGCACGCGACGCCAGCCGCCGACACGCACGACGCGAGCGCCGAGGCCAAGCCCGTCTCGCGCGGCATGCAGCGTGGGGTCGGGCTCGCGGCGGGACTGCTCGCCCTCGGCGCAGTGTTCGGGGGCATCGTCGCGATCGTGTTCGCCGTCACGCGCGGACGGCTCGGTGCGCTCTCGGACCGCGGCAGCGCGCTGCTCGTGGCGCTGCTCGCGTTCTGCGCGCTGTACCTGCTGCCGTTCCTGAAGTATCCGGCGAACCCGCCCGCCGCGAGCGACCCTGGCACGATCGAGGCGCGCACCGCGGCGTACGCCGGCGCGCTCGCGCTGTCGGTGGCGATCACCGCGAGCGCCGTCGTGCTGCAGCACTGGCTGGCGCGCCAACGCGGCGCGTGGGACGCGACACTGCTCGCCACCGTCGCGGGCGTCATCGCGTTCGCGCTCGTCGCATTGGCGCTCCCGATGTACTCCGAGCTGCCCGAGGGCTTCCCGGGCGAGACGCTGTGGCGCTTCCGGCTCGCCTCCCTTGGGACGCAACTCGTGCTCTGGCTGGGCATCGGGCTCGTTTTCGGCCTGCTTACGGAACGCGCTGGCTCGCCGGCCCGGAAGGAGCAGTCGCAGTGACCGCTGGCCCGCTCGAAGGCAGCGCGCCCATTCCCGCCGCCGCGTCGCGCGCGCACGCGACGCGAAACATCGTCACGCGCGCTGACGGCAAGCTCGTGAACGTCGCGCGGCATCTCGGACAGCTGTTCATGTGCGTCAACGGCTGTTGCTGCGGCGACGTCGCGCACGGCGCGGCGCCGTCGCGACGCGAGCTGCACCACGCGGAATGGGAGCGGCGGCGCATGCGGAATCGAGTGCACCTCAACCAGTCAGGGTGTCTCGGCCCGTGCCCGCTCGCGAACGTTGCGATGCTGCTCCTCGCCGGTCGCACGACCTTCTTCCATTCGCTCAACGCCGAGTGGCAGGTTATCGCGCTGTGGGACTACATCGAACGCCAGGTCGAGGTCGGCGGGTATTTGCCGCCGCCGCAGGAACTCGCCGAGTTCGCGTTCAGCTCGTTCTCATGGGAAGGCGGCGTACAGCACGACCTCGCGAAGCCGGTCGCGCTCGCCTCGGACGCCGTCGCGCAGAGCGGGTTCCTGTTCCTGACGCAGGCCGACACCGACCTGCTTGCGCTGTCGCGTGCGGTCCCGCTGCTGGACCCGGCGTTTCCGCCGGTCCGCGCGTACGGCGTGAACCACCTGCAGTCCGAGGCCGACGCGATCGCGTTTTTCGACCACATCGTGTCGGAGGCCGAGGTCGTCATCGTACGCCTGCACGGCGGGCGCACGAGCCTACCCGGCTTCGATCACCTCGTCGACCTCGTCGAGCGGCACTCCGCGTGGCTCGTCGCAATACCGGGCACCGAGGAACTCGACCCCGAGCTCACGGCGTACTCGAACACGGGCGTGCCGATCGCGCACGAGCTCAAGGCGTACCTGCAGTACAGCGGCATCGACAACTACCAGCAGGCGCTCTACTTCCTCTCCGACCACCTGCTCGCGAGCGGCTACGGCTACGCGCCACCCGCCGAGCAGCCGCGCACCGGCGTCTACCACCCGCACGCGCCCGGGTACACGCTCGATGAGTGGCGGCGCGGCGCCGATCCTGCGCGGCCGACGTTCGGCGTCCTGTTCTACCGCTCGTACTTGCTGACGGGGAACACGGCGTTCATCGACACGCTAATCGCAACGGGCGAAGCGGCCGGCGCGAACGTGTTGCCCATCTTCGCGTACTCACTGAAGGACGAGGCGCTCGCGCGCGGTGAGCTGCCCGAGGCATTGCGCTACTTCGTCGACGACACCGGCGCGCCCTGCGTCGACGTCGTGATCAACGCGATGGCGTTCGCGATGGGTGTTGCCGGCGGCGCTGCCCACGGCGCGGACGAGTGGTCAGTCGCGGCGCTGGAGCAGCTCGGCGTGCCGCAACTGCAGGTGATCGCAGCGAGCACCAGCGCCGAGCGCTGGCAGGTGTCCGACGCCGGCCTGACGCCGCTCGACGTCGCAATGCACGTCGCACTCCCCGAGCTCGACGGCCGCATCATCACCGTACCGATCGCGTTCAAGCAGCCCGCCGCGACGCTGTCCGAGCGCGGCCAGCGGCTAACCGGCGCGCAGGTCGTGCACCACGCGCCGCTGCCGGACCGCGTCGAGCGCGTGATCGGTCTCGCGAACCGGCTCGCCGCGCTGCGCCGGAAGCCGAACGCCGAGAAACGCATCGCCGTCGTGCTGAGCAACCACAACGCGAAGGCGTCGCGCATCGCAAATGCGGTCGGCCTCGACTCCCCCGCGTCGCTGCTCGCGCTACTCGACCGGCTACGCGCCGAGGGCTACCTCGTCGAGGACGTGCCCGCCGATCCCGACGCGCTGATGCAGCTGCTCATCGATCACGGACACTACGACCACGACCTGCTGACGCTCGAGCAGCTGCGCAACAGCGTCGCGCGCGTCCCCGCAAGCACATACCGCGGATGGTCCGAGGCGCTTCCCGCCGAACGCCTGGCGCAGGTCGAAGCGCAGTGGGGCGCGTCGCCCGGCCAGTTCTACGTCGACGAAACCAGCGCGCTCGCGCTGGCCGGGCTCGACCTCGGCAATGTGTTCGTCGCGGTGCAGCCGCCGCGCGGCTACGGGATGGACCGCACGGCGATCATGCACCGCCCCGACTTGCCGCCGCCGCACCCGTACCTCGCGCTGTACCAGTGGCTCGCGCGGCCGCAGGCCGCGGGCGGGTGGGGCGCCGACGCCGTCGTGCACATGGGCAAGCACGGCTCGCTCGAGTGGCTGCCGGGAAAGGGCGTCGGCCTGTCGGAGGCGTGCTTCCCGGACGCGCTGCTCGGCGACCTACCGCTCGTCTACCCGTTCATCGTCGACGACCCGGGCGAGGGCGCGGCGGCCAAGCGCCGTGCCCACGCGGTAATCGTCGACCACCTGCCACCACCCCTCACGCAGGCTGGCACGTACGGCCCGCTCGAGCAGCTCGACCGGCTGGTCGACGAGTACTACCTGCTCGAGCGCACCGATCCGGCGAAGCTGCCGTCGCTGCAGGTCGAGATCTGGAACGTGCTGCAGGCGGCGCACCTCGACGGCGAGCTCTCGCAGCTGCTCAACGCCGACGGCGCCACCGCGAACCACATCCACGTGTGGGACCCCGCGACGCACGAGGACGGCGTCCCCTACTCACTCTCCGACCTTAGCGCCTCGGACTTCCGGCACCTCGTCGAGGCGATCCACACGTACACACACGAGATCGGCACCGCGCCGATCCGCGACGGCCTGCACACACTCGGGTGCGCGCTCGCAGGCGACGCGCTGCGCGACATGCTGACGATGCTCACGCGCCTCCCGAACGGGACCGTGCCGTCGCTGCGCGACGGCGTCGCGCGCGCGTTCGGCCTCGAGCTAGCCGCGCTGCTCGAGGCGCAGGGCGCGCCACTACGCGCGCCCGATGCGCTGGCGACGCTCGGCGGCGCGCCGATCAACGCGTGCGCCGACGCGCTCGAGGCGCTCGACGCAGTCGGTCGCAGGCTCCTCGACACACTGAACCGCGCCGCGTACGCGCCGAGCGCCATCGACGCAGCCGTCGCCTCGGTGCTCGCCGGCGGGGACCCGCGCTGCGATCGCGGCGCGCTGCGCGCGACGCTCGAGTTCGTCTGCGCCCGCGTCGTGCCCGCGCTGCTGCGGACCGGGGAGGAGCTCGACCACGTCGTCGACGCGCTCGCGGGGCGCTACGTGCTGCCCGGGCCGAGCGGTGCGCCGAGCCGCGGCATGGCACACGTGCTGCCGACCGGCCGCAACTTCTACTCGATCGACCCGCGCGTCGTGCCGAGCCCGCCTGCATGGCAGACCGGCAAGCTGCTCGCGGAGGGTCTCGTCGAGCGCTACGTGCGCGACGAGGGTCGCTACCCGGAGTCCGTCGGCCTCTCGATCTGGGGCACGAGCGCGATGCGCACCCAGGGCGACGACGTCGCGCAGATGCTCGCGCTGATGGGAGCGCGGCCGCTGTGGCAGGCGGAGAGCCGCCGCATCGTCGGCCTCGAGGTCATCCCGCTCGAGGAGCTCGGGCGACCGCGCGTGGATGTCGTCGCGCGCATCTCGGGCTTCTTCCGCGACGCGTTCCCACACGTGATCGCGCTGCTCGATGAGGCGGTCGCGCTCGTTACCGCGCTCGACGAGCCCGAGGAGCAGAACTACGTGCTACGCAACCGCCGCCGCGAACGCGACCGCCTCATCGCGCAAGGCGCGATCGCGGACGAGGCGTGGAACGAGGCCGGCTACCGCGTCTTCGGCAGCCCGCCCGGCACGTACGGCGCCGGCATCTTGCCGCTCATCGACGAGCGCCAGTGGCGCGCGGACGCCGACTTCGCCGAGACGTACGTAAACTGGGGTGGCTACGCGTACACGCGCGACCGCTTCGGTGTCGACGCGCGCGCGGGCTTCCGCGAGACGCTCGCGCGCGTGCAGATCGCGGCGAAGAACCAGGACAACCGCGAGCACGACATCTTCGACTCGGACGACTACCTGCAGTTCCACGGCGGCATGATCGCCTCGATCCGCGCTCTCACCGGCGCGAACCCGCGACGCTACTTCGGTGACTCGCAAGACCCGGCGCGCCCACGCGTGCGCGACCTCAAGCAGGAGGTCGACCGCGTCTTCCGCTCGAGAGTCATCAATCCGAAGTGGCTGAACGCGATTCGCCGCCACGGCTACAAGGGCGGCCTCGAGGTCGCCGCCACGGTCGACTACATCTTCGGCTACGACGCGACGGCGCAGGTCATCGACGACTGGCAGTACGAAGCTGTCGCGCAGGCGTACCTGCTCGACGATGAGATGCACACGTTCCTGCAGCGCTCGAACCCGTGGGCGCAGCACGACATCGCCGAGCGCCTGCTCGAGGCGATCCAGCGCGGCCTGTGGGCCGACCCGTCGCCCGAGCTGCGCGCCGAGATCGAGCGGGCGCTGCTCGCCGTCGAGAGTGACCTCGAGGGCCGGAGCGCAGCCGAATGAGCGCACAGTACCCGTTCTCGGCGATCGTCGCGCAGCCGGACCTGCAGACAGCGCTATTGGTCAACGCCATCGAGCCGCGCATCGGCGGCGTGCTCATCCAGGGCGAGCGCGGCACGGCGAAGAGCACCGCCGCGCGCGGGCTCGCCGCGCTGCTGCCGCCGGCGCGCACGTACGCCGGCAGCACCTTCAACTGCGGCCCCGGCGACGAGGCGTTCGAGGTGTGCGACGCGTCGGCCGAGCTCGTCGACGCGCGCCCGCGTTTCGTCGAGCTGCCGATCGGCACGAGCGAGGACCGCGTGACCGGCACGCTCGATCTGGAGCGCACGCTGCGCAGCGGCGAGCTGCACTTCGCGCCCGGGCTGCTCGCCGCCGCGCACCGCGGCGTGCTGTACATCGACGAGGTCAATCTGCTGCCGGACCACCTCGTGGACCTGCTCCTCGACGTCGCCGCGTCCGGCGTGCACCACGTCGAGCGCGAGGGTATCTCGGTGCGGCATCCCAGCCGCTTCCTGCTCATCGGCACGATGAACCCGGAGGAGGGCGAGCTGCGGCCGCAGTTCCTCGACCGCTTCGGGCTGTGCGTGTCCGTCGCCGCGCCAGTGGACGCCGCGCTGCGCGCCGAGATTGTGCGCCGTCGCGTCGCGTTCGAGCATGACCCCGAGCGCTTCGCCGAGCGCTGGGCGGCCGACGATGCGTCGCTCGCGCGGCGGCTCGTCGACGCGAAGGAGCGCGTCGGCGCGGTCGTCGTCCCCGAACCGATGCTCGAGCTCGTGACCGCGCTGTGCGTCGAGGCGCGCGCCGACGGTCTGCGCCCCGACATCACGGTCTACCGCACCGCGACGACACTCGCAGCACTCGACGCACGCAACGAGGTCGAGGCCGACGACGTCTACCGCGCGGCGCTGCTCGCGCTGCCGCATCGCCGGCGCCGCCAGGCGCCGCAGGACGGCGGCGATCCGCCGCCGCTCGAGGAGCTCATCGACCGCCGACGGCGGCAAGCGCACGACGGAAGCGGAAGCGGTGTCTCGCCCAACGGCGCGCCGGAGCCGAGTGCAAGCGCCAACGGCGCGAGCGAAGCGCCGCCGCGCACCGCCGGCACGCACGCGTCGGTCCGCGACGGAGCAGAGACGAGCGGCACGCCCGTGCCGAACCGAGTCGCGCTTCCCGCTGAGGTCGCGCCACACCTCGAGCTCGCGCTCACCGGCCGCCCGCCGCGCCGGCCGGCGGCGGTCACGAGTCGCGGGCGTGCGACGGACGCAGCGGCACACCAGCGCGTCGTCGGCGACACGGCGTACGGCGACGGCGCGCACGAGCTTGCGACGTTCGCGTCGATGCTGCGCGCCGGGCGTCGCGTCGCACGCGCCGGCGCGCGCGCG
>VGPB01000060.1 GCA_016875695.1 Chloroflexota bacterium
CGACCGCTCGGCGTCGCTTCGCCGGGCTCAGTAGTTTCCCGAGGCCACCTCACGCAGAATCGCATTGTCCAGCGCCTGGTCGGCAACCAGCCGCTTCAGCCACGCGTTCTCCCGCTCGAGCTCCTGCAGCCGCTTCGCCTGGTCGACCTTCATCCCGCCGTACTCGCGGCGCCAGCCGTAGTAGGTCTGCTCGCTGATCCCCAGCCTCCGGGACACTTGCGCCACCGTCTGGCCCTGCGCCACACCGACCTCGGCCTCCCTCAGCTTGCCAATGATCTCCTCGGCTCCGAACCACTTCCCCCTGCTCAATGCCGTCCCCTCCCTCGCGACCAGCAAAAGTCTTCACCTCCTCCGCTGGTCTCGTTTCAGGGGGTCAGGTCAAGACCACAAGAACTGTTCGACCACGACCCTCGCCAGTTCCAACATTGGGCGGGAAAACTTGCCGGGGGCTTCGCAAGTACGAAGCACTCCCGGGGTCGGAGGATCGACGGTCGCATCCATTTCGACACGAAGGACGGCCTCAAGAACATGGTTATCTCGATCAAGGGCGGCCATGTCAGCCCTGACCAAGTGCGCGAACTCGTTGGCACTGTAGGGAGCGAACACGCCCACGAGACAGAGATGGGCGGTTGTATCTGCTTACAACGCATCACGCGAGGGATGCGGGAGGCAACCGCGACGACTGGGATGTTCAACTACCTTAGGCGAGACTACGAGCGTATCCAACTCCGCCCCGTGGAGGACTTGCTGGCCGGTCGAGGGTTCGACACGCCATCGAAGGTGCAGACCCGCGGGTGGACCAAGCAGGCCGTGATGCCGCTATGACTTTCTGTGCAGCCCGCCGACTTCTTGTGCAGAAAGGACTTTCTGTGCAAAGCCAGCTTCGCCCCCACGCCCCCAGCCGTGCAGCTCCTTCGGTGGATGGCGCGCCGCTGCCTCGGCACTCGCGAACTACGCACTACGGACGGTGGCGAGCGTGGGGCGCCTGCCAGGCACATGGCGTCGTCGTGCGCCGGTGAGCCGCGCGCCCGACGCCTTCACCCCAGGTGCCCGGGGCGAAGCCCCCACGAGGAGGGGGCGGGCGGCTCCGGCCGGCCCGGAGAGCCGTCGATGAACCCCTCGGCAGCCTGTCGGGAGCCGCCCGACCGGGCCGCGGCGCACCGCAGGCGTGCCGGCGCGGGTGCGCGCTGCGGCGTCGCGGGCCGCGCCGAGAGGAGCGATGGTACGCTCAATGTTCTGTACGATGCACGACTGCCAGCGCACGCCGCCCCCGTGGACGGAGGACGAAGGACCGTGATGCCCGTGACCAGCCGCTCGCACAACCAGACGGTGGAGGCGAACGGCCTGCGCTTCCACTACCACGAGTCGGGCGACATGCGCACGAAGCACGCGCTGGTGCTGCTGCACAGCTACGGCGAGACCGCCGACGCGTGGGAAGAGGTGGCGATCGACCTGGCGCGCGAGTACCGCGTGATTGCGCTGGACCAGCGCGGTCACGGGCTGTCGGCGCGCGCGCCGGACATGGACTACAGCCGCGCGACGCAGGTGGAGGACCTCGCGGCGATCGTGGAGGCGCTGGGGCTGCGCACCGTGACGCTGGTCGGCCACGGCATGGGCGGCGCGAACGCGCTCTGCTTCGCCGCCGAGCACCCGGACGTAGTGACCGCGCTCATCGCCATCGAGGCCACGCCCGAGGTGCTGCGCTCGGGCATCGAGACGCTGCGGCGGCTGCACGCGGCGGGCAGCCGCTTCCAGACGCTGGACGAGGTGAGCGACCTGCTGCGGGACTTCTACCCGTACGCCACCGCGGAGCAGGTGGACCGGCGGGCGCGCGCGCTGGTGCTGCCCACCGAGGACGGCAGCTACACGTGGGCCTTCGACCCGGTGCTGCGCGACCCGGCGGCGCGGCCGCCTGAGCCGGACCCGGGCCAGCGGCGCCTGGCGAACCTCTGGGAATGCGTGGAGCACGTGCAGTGCCCGGTGATGATCGTGAGCGGGACGGAGACCGACATGGTCACGCCGGAGGCGATCCAGCGGCTGCACCGGCGCATCCTCGGCTCGCGCCGCTCGCTCATCGAGGAGGCGGGGCACGCGGTGCCGACGGACCAGCCGCAGGCGCTGGCGCAGCACATCCGCGAGTTCCTGCAGAGCCTGTCGAGCTCGCCGCTGTAGGGTTCACCGCCGGGGGGCGCCATGGCACGCAGTATCCAGCGAGTGGTGGTCACGGGCCTCGGCGCAGTGACGCCGATCGGCAACGACGTGGCCGCGTTCTGGGACGGCCTGGCGAACGGGCGCAACGGCATCGCTCGCGTGACGCTGTGCGACCCCGACCCGTTGCCCGTGCAGATCGCCGGCGAGGTCAAGGGCTTCGACGTGGAGCGCTACCTCGAGCGCAAGACAGCGCGGCGGACCGGCCGCTTCGCGCAGTTCGCACTCGCGGCGTCCGTGCAGGCGCTCGCCGACGCGAGCATCGTCGTCAACGAGCGCACGCGCGACGAGCTCGGCGTGGTGATGGCGACCTCGGGTGGGGCATTCGAGATGGGCGAGCCGTGGGCAGAGATGGTGGCGAAGAGCGCGCACCGCGTCGACCCGTTCATCATCACGCGGCTGGGGCAGCACATGGGCGCGGGGCGCGTCGGTCGCGAACTCGGCCTGCGCGGGCCGAACACGACGATCAACACGGCGTGCGCCTCCGGGACCGACGCGCTGGGCCACGCGCTGAACCTGATCCGCCTGGGCCAGGCGCGCGCGCTGCTCGCCGGCGGCGCCGAGGCGATCGTGACGCCGCTCGCGCTCGCCTCGATGGGTCGCATGGGGGCGCTGTCGCAGAACAACCGCGACCCCGAGCACGCTTCCCGACCATTCGACCTCAACCGCGACGGATTCGTGCTTGGCGAGGGCGCGGGAGTGCTGCTGCTCGAGTCGGAGGCCTCGGCACGAGAGCGCGACGCGCGCATCTACTGCGAGCTCGCGGGCGTCGGCTGGTCGTTCGACGCCACCGACGACACGGCGCCGGATGCCGAAGGCCAGGCGCTGGCGATGACGCGGGCACTGCGCGACGCGGAGCTGCCCGCGGAGGCGGTGGACTACATCAACTGCCACGGGACGAGCACGCCGTACAACGACCGCACGGAGACCGCGGCGATCAAGCTCGCGCTGGGCGAGCACGCGCAGCGCATCCCGATGTCCTCGACGAAGTCGATGACCGGGCACCTCGCGGCGGGCGCGGGGGGCATCGAGGCGGTGGCGGCAGTGCTCACGCTCGACCGCGGCTGCATCCCGCCGACGATCAACTACGTCACACCGGACCCGGCGTGCGACCTCGACATCGTGCCGAACGTCGCGCGCGCGGCCGCGCTCGATGTGGTGCTCTCGAACTCGTTCGGCCTCGGCGGGCAGAACGCAGCGGCGGTGTTCCGCCGCTACGTACCGTAGCGGGCGCGCTCGGCGCGCCAGCGGGACGGCGGTGCGCGGCGCCGAGCTCGCGTAGAGCACAAAGCCGCATTGCACGCAGGACAGGTAGCGGTCTGCGACCTAGACCACGTCGCCGCGGCAGCACGGGCAGGCCTTGGTTCTGAGCATGTCGCGTCCCACCCGGGTGCAAGCTGCGTTGTCGTGGGTATCGGCACACCCAGTGAGCAAGCGCAGGCCTCGGCCCGCTCCGGGGGGGCTCGGGAGCGCGAAGGGCGCAGCCGCTCGCAGAATGGGCGGGGGGACGGGCGGGCCCTTCGGCCCGGAGGGCACTCGTCGAGTCTTCGCGCGAGGCAGCTCGTCGCGCCGCGGCCCCGGAACCGTGCGCGGCGGGCGCGCCGGCCCGAAGGGGCGGCGACGCGCGAACGACCCGGGATCCACGCCCGTTACTGATCGTGGATAGTCGGGCGGGCGCCCCGGCGGGCCGGGGTGGATACTGGTCTCGCGCTGGGGGGCCCATGGCGATCGACGTCCGCCTCGTCGACCACACACACGACCCGATCCGCACGCTCTACACGGCGTACCGGGTGTGCTACTCGTCGTTCACGCCGGCGCAGATCGAGGCGCGCATCGCCGACGAGCGCATCAGCGCCGAGCAGATGCGCGAGTTCGTGGAGGCGCGGCTGGCGACGGGTCACACGTCACCGCTGCAGCAGGTGTGGTTCGAGTTCGGCATCTCGGGCGTGAGCCGGGCGTTCTCGCACCAGTTCGTGCGGCACCACATGGGCATCTCGTTCGAGCAGCAGTCGCAGCGCTACGTGACGTACAAGGACGGCACGTTCCCGTACACGGTGCCGGAGAGCGTACGCCGCGCGGGCATGGCGGAGCAGTTCAAGCAGGCGATGGCGACGGCCGGCCAGACCTACGAAGCGATGATCGCGGCGGGGGTGCCGGCCGAGGACGCGCGCTTCCTGCTGCCGAACGCGACGAACACGAACTTCAAGGTGTCCGTGAACTACCTCGAGCTGCTGCACATCGCGGACCAGCGACTGTGCACGCGCGCGCAGTGGGAGTTCCGCAAGGTCGTCTCGCTGATGCGCGCCGAGGTGAAGCGGCGCTTCCCGTCGCTGGGCGTGCAGCTGCAGCCGAAGTGCGGCGAGGCGCGACTGGGCTACTGCGACGAGGCGTTCAAGGACTGGGAAGCGTGCCCGATCGGCCGCAAGCGGCCGCACAAGAGCACGCTCTTCGCGCTGTACGAGCGCCAGCAGTCGGGCGCGCTCGCCGACCTCGGCGAGCGCGACTTCGAACTGATCGAGCGCGAGCAGACGGACGACGCCGAGCCGTACTAGAGTCGCTCGCCGTGAGTCGCTCGCCGTGTGGCATTCGCCGTGACGGGCACGGAGGGCGGGGCGGTCGTGTCGAGCTCGTGCTCGGCGGAAGCTCGCGGGCGCGGTAGGAACTGAGGACGGCCCTCCGGGCCGGGGGACCCGCCCACCCGCCCTTGTCTGCGAGGGGCTTCGCCCCCTCGCGCTCCCTGCCGACGGGCGGATCGTCGTACCCCGCGAGCGCCGGTGCGCCCCGCACAGAATCAGGCTCGCGATTGAGGTCCGCCGTCACGCGCAGTGTCCGCGACCTCGGACCTCAGTCGTCGCCGGCGGAGACGGGGGCGGGAGCGCGACGCGGGGGCTCGGGGCGCAACAGGCGGCCGGGGCTGACGAGCGCGACGAGCGCCATGAACGCGGCGATCACGACGCCGAGCAGCACGAACGTCGCGGAGGCGCTCGTGCGGTCGGCAAGCGCGCCGAGCGGGGCGGACATCAGCGGGAACACGCTGAAGGTGAGCATGTAGATGCTCATCACGCGGCCGTGCAGCGCGGGCTCGGAGCCCGCCATGAGCATCGTGCTGTTGACCGTCATGTAGCCGGTCGAGGCGAGCCCGAGCGCGACGTGCGCCACGAGCGCGCCCGGGTAGCCGAATGCCCGGGCGAGCAGCCCGAGCGTGACGAGCGAGACCCCGAAGCCGAGCCCGAGCAGCACCTGCAGCAGCGCAAGCCGCCGCGTGTGGCCGAGCCACGCGATCGCGAGCGAGCCGGCGAGCGCGCCGGCGCCGGAGACCGCGAGCAGCGTGCCGTAGGCGCCGGAGCCCACGTGCAGCTCCTCAGCGGCGAAGCCGGGGAGGAGCGTGACGTACGGCATGCCGACAAGCGACGGCACGAACGCCATGAGCATGAGCAGGCGCAGCGCGGGCGAGGCCCACAGGTAGCGCAGCCCCGCGCCGATGTCGTGCAGCACGTTGCGGCGCTCCGCCGCGCCGGCCACGTGCGCGGTGCTGCGCGGCAGCTGCCAGAGGATCGCGACAACGCCGAAGTTCAGCGCCGCCTGCAGGTAGAACACGACGTCCACGCCGAGCACGACCATCAGCACGCCGGCCACGGCCGGCGCGAAGATGCGCGTGCCGTTCATCGCGGCGTTGTTGAGCGCGATCGCGTTCGCAAGCTCCTCGCGCGGCACGAGCTCCGGCACGAGCGCCTGGCGCGCCGGCATGTTGAACGCGAACACGGTGCCCTGGAACAGCCCCAGCGCGAACAGCCAGGGGATCGAGATCACGTCGATGGTGATCAGCACGGCCGTGACCAGCGCCGTCAGCCCGACGAGCGACTGCGTGACCGTCAACAGCCGCCGCTTGTCCAGGCGGTCCGCGTACGCTCCGCCGACGAGCGAGAACAGCAGCTGCGGGATGCCCCACGAGAGCATGACGAGGCCGACGGCGGCGTTGGTGCCGGAGATGTCGTGCGCGAGCCAGCCGCGCGCGACCATCTGCATCTGCATCGCGGTGAACGAGGCGGCCATCGAGAGCCAGAGGATGCGGTAGTTGCGGTAGCCGAACGCCGCGAAGGTCTGGCGCAGGCCACCGCGGGGGCGGGAGCCGGTGGCATGGCTCACGGCTGACTCCCGACCGTGACGCTGCGGCGTGGCGGTCGGACGCGCGGTGCGGGCGACCCGGGCAGAGCTTCATCGTAGCGGGCGGCCCCGGCGCGCGAAAGGCGCGAGCGGCGCGGCGACGCGGTGGCCTCGGCGGTTGTCTGGAGCGCGTGCGCGGCTCTAGCATCTGGGCAAAGGGAGGCCGCCGCATGCCCCTGGACCAGAGCATGTCCGCGCAGTGCGCCGACTGGATCGCCGAGCAGCTGACCGAGGAGTACGGCGGCTTCATCTCCGCCGAGGCGATCGACGCGATGCTCGAGTTCGAGGAAGAGATCCGCGAGGCGCGCGGCGACCCGATGATGAGCCACCCGGAGATGGCGGAGGCGCTGATCGCGAAGCTGGCTGAGGAAGGCGCGCCGGTCAACGTGTACGGCGGCATCAACACGCCGATGCTCGTCGAGGTGCTGCACCTCGAGGACGAGTTCCGCGCGAACTGGGGAGCGCCCCGGCGGGTGCGGTAAGGACCCCACCCACCCACCTCTGTGTTGTACGAGGGGCGGCGCCCCTCGCGCTTCCGACTACGCTGCCTACTCGGTGCTCAGCACGGCCGCCCGGACCGCTCAAGAGCTGAAGACGCCCTCCGGGCGGGGGACCCGCCCGCCCGCCCTTCTCCTGTGCGAGGGGCTGCGCCCCTCGCGCTCCCCGCCGCCGCTCGCCGCTGCTCGCGCCTAAGAATCGCCTGACTCGGTGCGACTCGGCTGACGCGGGCTGACGGCGGCCCCCGGCGGATCCTCGAACCCTCTCCGGCGGTGAGAGCGAATCCGGCGCATGGCCGTGAGCACGCCCCCAACCCGCGCGACTGGAGCACTGCCCGCCGGCCGGCTCGCGCCCGCTTCGTAAGGGGGAGCGCCAGGGGCTGCGCCCCTCGCAAACAAACGGATGGGCGGGCGGGTTCCCGACTACGGCGGGGCGACGGCGTCGCGGATGCGCTTTAGACGCAGCACGTTCTCGCGGTCGGGGCCGCTCTTGCCGTCGATGCCGGGGACCTCGAGCAGCAGCGGCAGCGCCTGCAGGCGCGGCTCGGCGAGCAGCGTGCGAAAGCCGGCCTCGCCGATCTGGCCGTCGCCGATGTTCTCGTGGCGGTCGCGGCGGCTGCCGAGCTCGCCCTTGGAGTCGTTGGCGTGGAGCGCGCGCAGGCGCTGGAGGCCCACGGCGTCGTCGAGCTCGCGGAGGGTGGCGTCGAGACCCTCGGGGGTCGTGATGTCGTAGCCCGCGGCGTAGGCGTGGCAGGTGTCGAGGCAGACGGCGAGGCGCGGCGACGGGACGGCGCGGACGATCGCGCCGAGGTCGTCAAAGCTGCCGATCGTGCCGCCCTGGCCGGCGGCGTTCTCGAGCGCGAGCAGCGCCTCGCCCGGCGCGGCGGCGAGGATACGCTCGAGCGCCGTGGCGACGCGGGGCAGCACCTCCTGCATGCCGCGCGCGCGGCGGGAGCCGGTGTGCACGACCACGCCGTCGGCGCCCGCGCCGTCGGCGACGCGCAGCGCGTTCGCCACGGCGTCGATGGACTTCTCCCAATGCTCCTCGTCCTCGGCGGCGAGGTTGGGCAGGTAGGGGCAGTGCAGCCAGACGTGCGTGATGCCGGCCTCGGCGCGGGCCGCGCGGAAGCGCGCGTAGGCCTCTGGTGTGTGCTTCGTCTGGCGCCAGGTCTGGGGCGCCGAAGGGAAAACCTGGATCGCCTCGGCCTCCATCGCGCGCGCCCGGTCGACGGCGGTCCACAGGCCCCCCGAGGACGAGACGTGCGCGCCGACGGGCTGGCGGCTCACGCGGCGGCTGGGCGATGCGGCGCGCGGTTCACGGGGCGCATCGTAGCAGCAGGCCGTGGCCGGCGCGCCGGCCGCGGCCTGCTGCGCCACGCGCTGCGCTCTGCCGATAACTACTCGGAGGACGGAGCGCGGCATGGACGAGCACGACGAGCCGGGGATGAGCATCGCGGGCAGCGCGCTGGTGCTGGTCGAGGACCAGCGGGCGGCGCTGGCGGCGGTACTGGTCGCGTAAGAGATGGGCTACAGCGTAGACATCGCCGCGAACCCGCAGGCGGCGCTGAACTGGATCGAGCTCGCGCGCCACGACCTCATCGTGTGCAGCGGCGGCGACCAGTCGCGCTCGCCGGAGTTCATCCTGCGCCTGCGCTACACGGCGCCGCAGTCGCGCATCATCGTGCTCGGCGACGCGGACAGGCCGCTCAACGCCCTGACGGAGCTGCGCGTGGAGGTGCTGCGCACGCCGATGGACCCGAACGCGATGGTCACGAGCCTGCGCGCGGCGTAGCGCGCGGCGCGCTCGACGGCCGCGCGCCGCGAAACGGGGCGCGCGCGTCGCATCCAGCCCTTAGGTGATCTCCTTATGGCCGCGCACGCGCACGTACGCGCGGCGCACGATCGCGCGCACCCTCCACGCGTGCGCGTGCTACGCTCGTCGCGGCGGGCGCCGCGCGAGCGGCGAGGGCGAGCGAGAGGCTCCGGCGATGCAGACGATGTCGACGCCCGGCTCCGTGGTGAAGCGGGCGTTGCGAGCCGCACGCGGCGAAGAGGCGCTTTACGAAGAGGTCGAGGCGGACGCCGGCGCGAACATGCAGGCCGCGATCGTCGTGTTGGCGGGGGCGGTGGCATCCGGCATCGGCTTCTTGCTCCAGAGCGGGGACGCCGGTGGCTTAATCGTCGGCATCGTGTCGGGCCTGCTCGGCTGGCTCGGCTACGCGTATGCGTGCTTCCTAATCGGGACGCGCGTGTTCCACCTGCCGCAGACCAAGTCCACGTTCAGCGAGGTGACCCGCGTGCTTGGCTTCGCGAGCGCACCGCGCGTGCTGCTGGTACTCGGTGGGACCCCGGTGCTCGGAATCGCCATCGCCGCCGTCGTGGGGGTATGGGGCATCGTGCTGACGGTGATCGCGCTGCGGGCGGCGCTCGACTTCACGCTGCCCCGCGCGATCGGGACGGCGATCGCGGCGGTGATCGTGCTGGCCGTCATCCAGGGCATCGCGAGCGAGACGATGGCGCTGCTCTAGCTTCTCCTCGAGCGAACGGACCACAGCGATGGACGATCCACGTGACCGCGCCGCTGCACGCGGCAGCGCCCCACGGCAAGACGACGGCACGCGCCGCGGCATGCTCGCGCTCGGCGCGCCGGGCGGCGGCGAGCGCACG
>VGPB01000061.1 GCA_016875695.1 Chloroflexota bacterium
GCGCCGCGGCCGCAGCCGCCAGCATCGAGGCCGCCCGCGCCGCCGAGGCGCCGGCCGACCCGCCAGCAGCCGAGTCCGACGCGTGAAGCCGCTCGTTGAGTACCTCGCGCGCGCGCTCGTGCGCCACCCCGAGCAGGTAAGCGTCGAAGAAGAGCGCTACGGCGAGCGCGTCGTGCTACGCCTACACGTCGCCGACGACGACAAGGGCCGCGTGATCGGCCGCGAGGGCCGCGTCGCCAACGCCATCCGCTCGCTGCTGCACGTCGCCGCCACGCGCGCGGGTGTGCGCGCGACGCTCGACATCGACTAGCGCCTCGACACCGCACGTGAGCAATGATGCCGCCTCGGACGCCGCGCCGCGGGGAGCTGGCGAGAAGGACACAGGCGGCCGCGTCGCCGTGGGTCGCATCAACGGCACGTGGGGCCTGCGCGGCCACGTCAAGGTCACACCCTACACCGCGAACGAGGCGCGCTTCCGCGCCGGCTCGCGCCTGCTCGTCGCCGGCACGCCCACCGAGGTGCTTGACGTCGTGCGCACGCAGGGCTACCCCTGCGTGCGCTTCGCCGGTTACGACACGGTCGAGGCGGCCGAGCGCCTGCGCGGCGCGCTGATCGAGATCGAGGCCGCCGAGCTGCCGCCCCTCCCGGAGGGCGAGTACTACCGCCACGATCTGATCGGGCTGCGCGTGGTCACGCGCGACGGCGAGCCGCTCGGCGAGTTGGTTGACATCCTCGCGACCGGCGCAAACGACGTGTACGTCGTGCGGCGCCAAGACGCGCCCGAAGCGCTGCTGCCGGCGATCGCCGACGTGGTCGTGCGCGTGGACCTGGAGGCGGGCGAGCTCGTCGTCAATGTGCTACCGGGGCTGCTCGACTAGCGCACGCATTCGCCCGTGCCGAACGCCCCGCCTATACTCGAACGCGCAGCCCGGTGGGGGCGTAGCTCAGCTGGGAGAGCGCTGCGTTCGCATCGCAGAGGTCAGGGGTTCGAGTCCCCTCGCCTCCACCACCGCCTGCCCCCACGCCGTCATCCGGCGCCAGCGAGGACCGATCGCCCGGCCTCGGCCAGCGCATCCACCAGCGTGTCGCCGGTGCGAAAGCGCTCCGCCGGCGCCTCCGAGCGCTCGGCCAGGTGACGGGTCCAGGCGGCATCCTCGTCTGTGCCGCGGATCTGCTCCTCACATCCTCGCGATCTCTCAGCTGATGGAACCACCCTACGGACACGGGCAGCTGTTCGCCCTCCCAGCGCGTCTCGCGACGGTAGAACAGGTAGCAGTCCCACGCGACGTGATGCTGCCAGCCGAGGTTCGCGGCAAGCGCGCGCCCCGCGCGATGCGCCGAGTCGTGGAAGCTCTCGACGCGCCCGTCCGAGAAGCGGGCCGCGGCGGACGCCGCCGCCTCCTCCCCGTCCGACTCGAGCATATCGATGAACACGAGCGCCGCCGCGAAGCCGGCGCAGGGAAGGGCATCGAGCAACGAGCGCTGCACCCCACGAGCGACGGCGACGCACGGCGCTCAGGTCGGCGAGAGGATCGCCATGAAGCGTGCGCGATCGGCGTGCACGTTGAACCATTCGCGCAGCGGATCGAGGCTCCCCCGTAGCGACTGCACTCGGGGCCTCCCGCTCCCTGCCGAGACCCGGCGCGCGCACGCGCGCCGTGCGGGACGCGGGCTAACGAGAGCTCCCGCCCGGTGAACCTGCCGAACGTGCGCCAGCCCGCGGGACGTTCATCCAGGCCCGGCCGCAAGGCCACGCTAGGTGCGGGGCGAGGGGCGGTCTAGGCGGCGCAGCGGCACGCGCACCTCCAGCCGACGCCGCTGCGGCAAGTAGCACTCCAGCTCCGTGCACACCTGGTAGCCCACGTCCACCGTGACCGTGACCGCGTCGGGCGCGTCGGCCTCCGGCACGCGACTCAGCAGCGGCACCGCGACCTCGACGGCACCGCCGGCGCCTGGCTCGATCACCTCGACGCGCTCGTCGAGCCCTCCCACCGCCAGCGTCACGGTGCGCGGATAGCGCGCGCCAGTCACCTCCAGGCCTTCGGGCGCGCTCACGGCCACAGTCGTCGGGATGAAGCCCGCCGGTGCGTCCGGCCCGTACAAGTGCTCTCCGTCCGCGAGCGCGATGCGCACGTACAGCTCAGTCCACTGGCCGAAGCCGAGCGCGTCGGCGCCGAGCACGACCGAGACCTCCGGTTCGGCGGCCGAGGGATTCGCGGACATATCGAGCGCCAGGCCGAGTACGCCGTGCAGCAGCGCGTCGACCGTCTCGCGCTCCTGGTAGCGGCGGTGGAAGCGCTTGTGCGTCACCGTTCCCCGCTCGTCGGTCACGAACAGCCCGGGGAACGGCAGCCCGTAGTCCGGCTCACCGGGCTCGATCAGCGTGTTCAGCATCCCCACGCGGCGGATCACCGCCGAGTCGGCGTCGGACAGCAGCGGGTACGCGATGCCGCGCTCCGCCGCGAACGCGGCCAGCGCCGGCACAGGGTCCGGCGTCACGACGAAGAGCGCGTACCCGGCAGCCTCGAGGTCGGCAGCGCGACGTTGCAGCTCCACGAGCTGCGTGCGGCAGTACGGTCACCACACCACCGAGCGGATGAACGCGACCACCGCGCCACGCCGCGCGCGGCTCGCAGCGAGGCGCACCAGCCGGCCGCGTTGGTCCCGCAGCTCGAAGTCCGGCAGCGGCTCGCCAACGGCGGGGCCGCTCGAGAACTCGCCCTGCGGGTTGCGGGAGCGCGGGGGGCGCGGAGTCGTCAACGCTGGCCCTCGGCGGCTCGCCGCCAGCGTGGCGACGTGGCCCCAAGTCTACAGCGGCGCGCGGGGCCCCGCGCCGGGTCGTGAGCGGACGCGCTAGTAGCCTCCGTATCCCCCGCCGTGACTCGCACCGTCCGAGCCGTGCGGCGCGCCCGAATCGGTGCCGCTCACCTGCACCGTGACGCCCGGCGGCTCGGCGAACACGCCGAGTGCTGTCCCGCCGACGAACGCGGCGAACGCCGCGAGCACGAGCACGGCACTCCCCGCGACCAGCGCATCGGCGATCGTGTCCAGCCTGTGCATCGCAACCCCTCACGTCGTGCGCCGCCCTGTGCGCCGCCCGGTCGGCGTCGCGCGTGCCCGGCGCAGAGGGCCGCTAGATCATCGCCTCGAAGCCCACGAACTCGCCCGTGGCGTCCTCCCAGCGGAACTCGACGTCGTCGACGCGGGCAAGCGGAGGGCCGTCCCGCATGCGCTCGACGAGGCGGCGCAGCGTCGGCTCGTCCGCCTCCGCGACCACCTCGACGGTGCGGCCGTCCGGGAGGTTGCGCGCGTAGCCGGTGACCTGCAGGCGCGTCGCCTCGTACGCACAGAATGCGCGGTAGCCCACCGCCTGCACGCCACCCGTCGCCTTCGCGACCATGCGCCGGCGCGGCGCGTTCACTCAGCCCGTCGCCACGAGCGAGCGCACCGTCTCGGCGACCAGCGCCTCCGGCACGTCTTCGTGCAGCGCAGCGGCGCCCGCGCGCTCGAGCAGCACGAAGCGCACGCGCCCGGCCTCGACCTTCTTGTCGCGCCGCAACGCGTCGAGGACTGCGCGCGCATCGACGCCGGGCGCGGCGAGCGGCAGCCCGAACGCGCGCAGTACATCGGCCTGCCGCGCGAGCAGGTCGTCCGAGTGCACACCCATGCGCACGGCGATGCGCCCGGCCGCCATCATGCCGGCAGCGACCGCCTCGCCGTGCAAGTACTCACCGCCGTAGCCGCTGGCCGCCTCAATGGCGTGACCGATCGTGTGGCCGTAGTTCAGGATCGCGCGCAGGCCGCGCTCCTGCGGGTCGGCCGAGACCACCAGCGCCTTCAGCCGCGCCGAGCGCGCCGTGACCTGCGCCAGCAGCTCCATATCCGGGGCGCCGCCCGTCAGCCGCCCCGCGTTGCGCTCCAGCAGGTGTAGCAGCCCCACGTCGAGGATCAGCGCGTGCTTAATCACCTCCGCGAACCCCTCCGCGTGCGACCGGCGCGGCAGCGTGCGCAGCGTGTCGATGTCCGCGATCACGGCCCGCGGCTGGTAGAACGCGCCCACGAGGTTCTTGCCCGCCGGGAGGTCGACCGCGACCTTGCCCCCGATCGCCGCGTCGTTCATCGCGAGCACCGACGTCGGCAGCTGCACGAACGGCATGCCGCGCAGGTACGTCGCCGCGACGAAGCCCGCGAGGTCGCCGACGACGCCACCCCCGAGCGCGAGCACCAGGTCGCGGCGCTCCGCACGCTGCTCGGCGAGCCAGTGGTGCAGCTCGCCGGCCACGCGCCACGTCTTCGAGGCCTCGCCGGCCGGGACGACGTACGAGGCGCCCGGGATGCCGGCGGTCTCGAGCGAACGCGCGATGCTCGGTCCGTGCGCCTCGATGACGTTCGCATCGGAGACCAGGAACACGCGCCCGGCCAGGCCGAGCTGGCGCAGCCGCTCCGGCAGCCGCTCGAGCTGGCCGCTTCCGACCCAGATCGGGTAGCGCTCGGCCCCCGTGTCCACGATCGCCGCGGGCGTGGCGGAGAGCCGCGCCGAGCCGAGCCGGTCGAGGCGGAGCGGCTGGCGCAGCAGCGTGGCGGCCTCGCCGGCCCACGCCTGCAGCACCCGCCCGGCGATCGCCTCCGGTTCCAGGCCCTGCGCTGGCACCCACAGGTCGGCGTGGCTATACGCGTGGCGCCGCTCATCATCCAGCTCCTGCAGGCGCGCCTCGATGTCGTCGCCCAGCAGCGGGCGCTCACTCGCGACGGGTGCCGCGCGCAACCGCGCGGCGATCGCGCCCGGTGTCGCGTCGAGGAACACGAGCAGCGCCCGCTCGCCGAGCGCACGCCGCGACTCCGAATGTTGGAACGCGCCGCCGCCCGTCGCGATCACCGCCGGGGTGCGCCGCGCGGCGTCGAGCACCACCTCGCGCTCCAGCGCGCGGAACGTCGTCTCGCCGCGCGTCGTGATCAGCGCCGCCGGCGTCTCGCCGTGGCGCTCGCGCACCAGGTCGTCCGTGTCCAGCAGCGGCCAGCCCAGGCGCTGCGCCAGCAGCGCGCCCACGGTCGACTTGCCTACGCCAGACAGCCCCACGAGCACGATCTGCTGCACGGCCACGCCCGCCGTGCCGACCGTCGATGCCTGGGCCTCGCGCGCGGTCACTCGCGCGGCTCGCGCGGGCCCACCGTCGCGAGGTACGCCGCGCAGTTGCGGCGCAGCTCGGCGACGTGGTCGCCGCCGAACTTCTCGAGCACGGCGTGCGCCAGCACCAGTGCCAGCATCGCCTCGCCAATCACGGCCGCCGCTGGCACCACGCACGCGTCGGCGCGCTCGTACAGCGCCGCCGTCTCCTCCCCCGTGAGCAGGTCGGCCGTGCCAAGCCGCCGCGGGATCGTCGAGATCGGCTTCAGCGCCGCGCGCACGACGATGTCCTCGCCGTTCGTCATGCCGCCCTCGAGGCCGCCCGCGCGGTTCGTCGCGTGCTCCCACGGTCGGCGCTCCCAGGCGGGCGCGGGCAGGATCACGTCCTGCACCGCCGAGCCCGGCAGCCGCGCGTTCGCGAAGGCCGGCCCGATCTCGACGCCCTTCACCGCGTTGATCGACAGCATCGCCTGCGCGATGCGCCCGTCGAGCTTGCGGTCCCACTGCACGTGGCTGCCGAGGCCGATGGGCATGCCCGAGGCGCGCACCTCGAACACGCCGCCCAGCGAGTCAAGCGCCTCACGCGCGGCGTCGATCGCCGCGATCATGCGCGGTGCGGCCGCCGTGTCGGCGACGCGCACCGGCGACGCCTCGACGGCCTCCCAGTCGATGCGCTCCGGGACACGCGCCTCCACGTCGCCGATGGCGAACACGTGCGAGCGCACCGCGACGCCGAGCTCGGCGAGCAGCGCCCGCGCGATCGCTCCCACCGCAACGCGCTGTGCGGTCTCGCGCGCGCTCGAGCGCTCGAGGATCGGCCGCACGTCGTCGAGGCTGTACTTCTGCGTGCCGGCGAGATCGGCGTGGCCCGGCCGCAGCAGCGTCACGCGCTCGACGGGCGTGTCGACCGGCTCGACGGCCATGCGCACCTGCCAGTTCGCGTTGGCGTGGTCCGCATTCTCGATCCACAGCGCGATCGGCGCGCCGGTCGTGAAGCCGTGGCGGACGCCCGCGGTGATCTCCGCGTGGTCGCGCTCGATCTGCTGCCTGCGACCACGGCCGTACCCCCCCTGGCGCCGCACGAGGTCGCGCTCGATCAGCGCCTCGCTGAGCGCGAGCCCGGCGGGCACACCCTCGACGATCGACGTAAGCCCCTTGCCGTGCGACTCGCCCGCGGTCAGGTAGCGGAACTCGGTCATGGTTCGTTGTTCCCCGCGTCTGCGGCCGGCGGCTCCCCTGGCATGATGATCGCGCGCTCGTCCGGGTCGATCGTCACGCCCGGCGCGCGCTCACGCGTGCGCCACGTGGCGAGGATCGCCGCTGCCTCTTGCTCGTCCCACTCGGTCTCGGCGCCGCGCGTGCGCGAGACCTGCGTGCTCAGGAGGCAGTCCGTCGTGATCGCACCATCCGGGCTACGGTACTGCGTGTACACGTCCACCTGCACGGCCTCGAAGCGCGCGAGCGGGATCTCGTACAGCAAGCGCTCCGCCATGCGCACCACCACCCGCCGCGCGACCGCCTCGACCGGACCGACCTCGCGGCGCGCGGTCCCCACTACGCGGATGTCGGGCTCGGCCAGCACCGAGACGCGACAGCGGTCGCGGTCCGCGGCCACCAGCGCCGCGGACTGCAGCGCGCGCCAGTCCGCGGGCGGCATCCCGCGCGGCGGGCGCAGCCCACGGAACGTCTCCAGCGCCTCCTCGACGGCCGCGAGCAGCGTCGGCGTGTCGCCCTCGGCGATCACGTGGCGCCAGTGCCGGTGCGAAAACGCCGATTGCACGATGATGAAGCCGACGAGCAGCGCCAGCGCGACCACGACGATCACACCGAGCACGATCACGCGAGCACCTCGTCCCACCCCTCGAGCGCGATGACCGGCACGCGCATCGTGCTACGCCTCGCGCGCCGCGAGCGCGCCGCGCGCGGCGGCCGTCATCACGTCGATCGGCGATTCGAGGCCGGTCCACAGCCGGAACGACTCCGCGCCCTGGTGCACGAGCATCCCGAGCCCGCCGACGGGGCGCGCACCGGCGCGTTCGGCGGCCGCGAGGAACGGCGTGACCTCCGGCACGTACACCAGGTCGAACGCGACCTGGCCGCGGCGGAAACACGCGCTGGGCACCGGCGTGCGCTGCGCGTCCGGCCCGTGGCGCATGCCGAGCGTGGTCGACTGCACGACGATGTCCGCGGCGGCGATCGCCGCGCGGAAGCTCGGTGCCTCGGCGCCCAGCGCGCACGTCGACGCGGGCAGGTCGGCGCCCGCGAGCGCGAGCAGCCCGACGGCCCGTGCAGGTGTGCGGTTCGCGATCGTCAGATGCTGCGCGCCGCCGCGGCGCGCCGCGGCCACGACGGCGCGCGCCGCGCCACCCGCGCCCAGCAGCAGCACGCGCGCCCCGCGCAGCTCGACCCCGGCCGCCGCGAGCGCGTGCTGCACGCCGGCGACGTCGGTGTTCGTCGCGTACAGCACACCGTCCCGCGACACGATGGTGTTCGCCGCGCCGATGCGCTCGACCAGCGCGTCGGGGCGATCGACCAGCCGCACGATCGCCTCCTTGTGCGGCACGGTCACGTTCGCGCCCAGCGCATCGGTCGCCCGCAGTCGCTCAACGGCGAGTGGTAGGTCGGCCGGCGCGACGTCCCAGGCCTCGTAGCGCGCGTCGACGCCGAGCGCATCGAGCGCGGCCTGCTGGAAGCGCGGCGAGATGGAGTGTGCCACGGGGTGCCCGAGCAAGGCGACGGTGCGTGTCACCGCAGGTAGCGGCTGACGTTCGCGTTGTGCTCCGCCAGCGTCCTCGCGAAGGCGTGCGACCCGTCGCCGCGCGCGGCGAAGTACAGGTAGTCCGTCTCCGCGGGGCGGATCACCGCGACGATCGCGTCGATGCCCGGGTTCGCGATCGGGCCCGGCGGCAGCCCCTCCTTCAGGTACGTGTTGTACGGCGACGCGAACGCGAGGTCGTCGATGCTGAGCTCGCGCTTCCACCAGCCCTGCTCGCCCGTCGGCGGTTGCTCCGAGGCGATCGCGAACTGCACGGTAGGGTCGGCCTGCAGCGGGATGCCCTCGCGCAGTCGGTTGAGGAACACCGACGCCACGAGCGGCTGCTCATTACGGATCGCGGCCTCGCGCTCGACGATTGAGGCGAGCGTGACGACCTCGTGCAGCGTCAGGCCGGCCGCCTCGGCCTCGGCGATCAGCTCGGGCGTGACCTGCGCTGCGAACGCCTCGAGCATCGCCGCGACCATCTGCGGCGCGCCCGTCGTGCACTGCAGCGGGTAGCTGGCGGGCAGCAGGTAGCCGAGCAGCGTCGCCCCGGCCGGCAGCGGCTGGGGCAGCAGCTCGCGCGGCGCGGCGTCGACGGCCTCAACCCACTGCGCCAGGCCGGTGATCCCCGCGCGCTCGAGGATCGTGCCCACCTCCTCGAGCCGCCGCCCCTCCGGCACGGCGAGTAGCTGCGTGGCCGTAATGCCGCTGCGCAGGCGCCGCAGCACCTCGGCGGCGGGCGTGCCGGTCTCGAACACGTAGCAGCCCGCGAGCAGGTCCGCGCCACCGCCGCTCAGCTGCAGCAGCACGCGCAGCTCGCGCGTGCCGGCGAGCACGCCGGCATCGCGCAGCTGCTGCGCGATCGTCGCCGCGGGCGTACCGGGCTCGACCGTGAACGTGACCGCACGCGAAAGCTGCGCGACGGTGGCGGCGCCCCGCTCGCTGCGCAGCGCCCGGGCCGCCGCCTGCGGCGCCCCGGCGACGAGCAGCACCGCGCCGGCGATGGCCGCCAGCGGCAACACCAAGCGCAGCACGCCCCACGCCTCGCCGCGCATCACGCCGCCCCGCGCGGGCTGCTAGGCGGGCGCATCGGACGCGGTGGCGGAGCGCCGCCGGTCGATGAACTGCTGCAGCAACCAGGCTGCCGCGAGGTCGTCCGACGGGCGCGCGCGCCCCGCGAGCCGTTCGACGGCGGCCGTGGTGAGGCGCTCATCCTCGTATTCTATGGGCAGCTCCAGCGCGCGCTGTAGCCGCTCGCCGAGCTTCCGCGCGGCCTTGGCGCCGGCGGCCTCGCGCCCGCCGAGCGTCACGGGCAACCCGACCACGACACCCCCCACGCCCTCGCGGCCCGCGATGGCGCGGATCGCGGGCACCGCCACCGAGGCCAGAACGACCTCCAGCGGCACCGCCACCCGCTCGGCGTCGTCGCAGATGGCGATGCCGACGCGCGCCGCGCCCGGATCGACGCCGAGCCAGCGCACGAGCTACGGCGGCGCGCCGGCACGATCGCGGGCCAGCCGCTCCACCGCGGCGAGCGCCGCGTCGAGCGTGGCCGGGT
>VGPB01000062.1 GCA_016875695.1 Chloroflexota bacterium
GACCTCGTGGAGGGCGGCGCCGTGGCCGGCCCCGCGGTCGAGGCGCTGCTGCGGCGTGAGCTGGCGGCGCTGCCCGACGGCGTCGACGCGGTCGCGCTCGGCTGCACGCACTACGGCTTCGTGCGTGCCACCATCGAGCAGCTGCTCGGCCCCGGCGTGCGCGTCGTTGACGCGGCCGAGGCGGTCGCGCGGCGCGTGCAGCAGCAGCTCGTCGAGCACGGGCTCGCCGTGCCCGGGGGCGCCGAGGTCACCGTCGACTGCGCCGCGACGGGCGACGCAGCGGCCTTCGCCGCGACCGTCGAGCGGCTGCGGGCGGCCGGTTCTGCGCTGCCGCCGCTGCGCGTGCTGCGGCCGGAAGCCGCGGTCGAGGAGCGCGCGTGACGAGTTCGCGCACCGAGTCGGCTGCCGGCACCGCCGCGGGCGCGCGCTCCCGCTTCCGCGCGAAGTACGAGGCCGCCGCGGCGCGCAGCGGCTCGCTACTGTGCGTGGGGCTCGACCCCGATCCCGCGCAGCTGCCGCCGGGTATCGATTGCCTGACGTTCCTGCGCACCGTGATCGAGGCGACCGCCGACCTCGTGTGTTGCTTCAAGCCGAACGCGGCGTTTTTCGAGGCGGATGGTGCGGCGGGCTGGGAAGACCTGCGCGCGACGATCGCCGCCGCACCAGCGGACGTGCCGATGCTGCTCGACGCGAAGCGCGGGGACGTTGGACACACGTCGAGCTTCTACGCGCGCGCGGTCTTCGAGACGCTCGACGCCGACGCGGTGACGGTGAGCCCATACCTCGGCAGCGATGGCATCGAGCCGCTGCGCGCGTACGCGGACCGGCACAGCTTCGTGCTGTGTCGCACCTCGAACGCCGGCGCGCGCGAGTTCCAGGACCTGCTGGTCGACGGGCGGCCGCTGTACGAGCACGTCGCGGTGCGCGCGCAGGCGTGGAACACGCGCGGCAACGTCGGCTTAGTGGTCGGCGCGACGTACCCGGAGGAGGCGGCGCGCATTCGCCTGCTGTGCCCCGAGCTGCTGTTCCTGGTGCCGGGTGTGGGCGCGCAGCAAGGCGACCTGCAGGCCGCGGTCCGCGCGGCACGCGATGCGCACGGCGGCGGCGTGCTCGTGAACGCGTCGCGCGCCGTGCTGTACGCGAGCCGCGGCGCCGACTACGCGCAGGCCGCGCGCGCTGCGGCGCGCACGCTGCGCGACGCGATTGCGGCAGCGCTGCGCGCATAGGGTCGCGCGATGGTTCTCGATCCGCGCATGGGCGACGTGTTCCGGCTGCGGCGCGCGCACCCGTGCGGCGGCTTCGAGTGGGAGGTCGTGCGCGTCGGCGCCGACGTGGGGCTGCGCTGCCGCACCTGCGGTCGCCGCGTGCTGCTCGACCGGCCGACGCTTCGCCGCCGCCTGGCGAGCGTCGTCGAGCGCGCCGCGCCGCTTGACCCGGCGATCGAGCGGGCGCTCTTCGGCGACGCGAGCGCGGGCGATGCGGGCGCGGGCGACGGCGGCGGGGGGCGTACCGGGCCGTGAGCGCGGCCGCGCGTTCGTTGACGCCCTATTATGGCCGCTCCTACACTCGATGCATGGACGTGGCGCGGTGATCGAGCTCAGTATCGAGAGCATCCGTATGAGCCTGCGCAACTACCAGCGAGTGGTGATCCTGCGCGAGAAGGACGCCGATCGCTACCTCCCGATCTGGATCGGTCCCGCCGAGGCGGACGCGATCGCCGTGCGCCTGCAGGAAGTCAGCGTCGTCCGACCGCTCACGCACGATCTGCTCACGAGCATGATCGAGCAGCTGGGCGGCATCGTGAAGCGCGTCGTCATAAGCGAGCTGCAGAACGACACCTTCTTCGCGCGCATCTACCTGGAGCAGGACGGGCGCGCCGTCGAGGTGGATTCGCGGCCCTCGGACGCGATCGCGCTCGCCGTGCGCACCGGCGTGTCGATTTTCGCCGAGGAAGCGGTGCTCAACCGCGCGGGGGTGCTGCTGGACGCGTCGGGGTCGCCCGTGGACACCGCCGAGGGCCCCACGGGCGGCGTGACGGCGGAAGAGCTAGAGAAGCTCGCCCCCTTCAGCGAGTTCCTGAAGGGCCTTGACCTCGACGACTTCGACTAGCGCCGCTTCGACTAGCGTCGTCGGCGGCGCGGTCGTCGCAATGGCGCGTTCGTGCAGCCAGTCACAAGTGTTGATCGCCCGCGGGGCGCGTGCTAGAGTCCGCCCGGTTCGTCCCCGGGGGGCGGTCGCACATCTGGAACTCACCGGCGTTTGGGCTGGTCGGGATCGGCAGCTACCTGGCGACCTCGATCGTCGGGATGACGTTGCTGGGGCGCTGGCTGGACGGGCGCTTTGACAACGCCCCGCTGCTGACGCTGGTGTTCCTGGTGCTGGGGCTGCTGCTGGGGTTCTACGGAGCGTATCGCCAGCTCCAGCAACTGCTGGCGCGAACGAGTCGCCGGAACGGCGGGGAACAGCGCTGATGCGGGGCTGGCTGATCGCGCTCGGCGTGCTCGCCCTCATGGTCGTGGGCTTCCTCTTCGTCAGGGGCCCCTCACCGGTCATCATCGTCGCGCCGGAGCACATCTTCGACATCGGGCCGCTCGAGGTGACGAACACGATGTTTACCTCGTGGTTCGTCGTCGCGCTTATCTGCGCGGTCGCGATCATCGCCGGGCGCAACATGTCGGTAGTGCCGTCCGGCTTCAGCGGCGCCGTCGAGGCGCTCGTCTCCGGCTTCTACGGCATCGTGGTCAGCGTCGCTGGCGAGCAGAACGGCCGCCGCTTCTTCGGCCTGGTCGCGACGATCTTCTTCTACGTGCTGGTGTCGAACTACTTCGGCCTGCTGCCCTTCAACATGGTGCTGGGCAAGCCCGAGGCCGGTCACGGCGAGAAGCAGGTGTACTTCCGCGAGACGAGCCTGCTCGGCCTGGACGTCGCGTACATCCCGGTCGGCCCCGACGAGTGTGAAGGCGCGGAGTGCATACACGGCGCGGCCCCGGGCGGCACCGCGCTCGTGGCGGCCGAGGAGGGGGAGACGCCGTCCGGCACCTCCGGACTGCTCGCGCCGTGGTTCCGGTCCGTGAACACGGACGTCAACGCGCCGATGGCGATCGCCATCTTCTCGTTCCTGTTCGTGGAGTTCTGGGGTCTGCAGTCGCTCGGGCCCGGCTACCTCAAGAAGTTCTTCAACTTCGGCGGGCTGTTGCGCGGCAAGCCGATGGGACTCATCGACGTGTTCGTCGGCTTCCTGGAGCTGCTGTCGGAGCTGTCGCGCGTGGTGTCGTTCACGTTCCGATTGTTCGGCAACATCTTCGCCGGCGAGGTCTTGCTGACGATGATGACGTTCCTGGTGCCGTTCGTCTTGGTGGACATCTTCTTCGGGTTAGAGCTGTTCGTCGGCCTGGTGCAGGCCTTCGTGTTCGCGATGCTGACGCTGGTGTTCGCGCAGACGGCGGTCGCGATGCACGGGGGCGGGGAGCACGAGGCGGCCGGCGAGGGGCATCACTAGCAGCGGATGCGGGGGGTAGCGGCTCGGGTACGCGTGCGCGACCGTGCCGGCAGGAAGGACTTGCAGGGATGACGGCTGGCATGATCGCCCGGCGTGTGCTGACGGCGGCGCTGCTTGGGGGCGCGATGCTCCTGGCGGCCACGGGGGTGGCGGGCGCGGAGGAGGCGGCCGGCGCGGATAACGAGTTCACGTCGGACTCCATGAAGTTCATCGCGGCCGCGATCGCGATGGGCCTCGGCGCGATCGGGTCCGGCATCGGCATCGGCCT
This sequence comes from Chloroflexota bacterium, assembly GCA_016875695.1. Lineage (GTDB taxonomy): Bacteria > Chloroflexota > Dehalococcoidia > UBA2979 > UBA2979 > SHYP01. Next base: position 3,768 of record VGPB01000062.1, read on the forward strand.
GCTCGGCGGCAAGGCGATGGAAGCGCTGGGCCGCAATCCGGAGGCGGCCGGCGCGATCCAGACGAACATGATCCTCGCGATCGCGTTCACCGAGGCCATCGGCATCTACGCCTTGGTCGTCGCCATCCTGATCGGCTTCGTCTTCTAGCCACGCAGCAACTACGGGCGACGCGCGTCGCGGAGGCGCGCGTCGCGAGCGGAGCGAACGCGATGCGAATCGAGCGCGACGTGATCGGACAGCGTGCGCGGTGGCTGCGCCTGCGGGTGGGCGCGCTCGCGGCCGGCGCGATCGCGGCCGCGCTGCCCATCGTCGCCGCGGCCCGGGAGGAAGAGGTCAGCGGCCTGCCGGCGCTCGGCTTCAGCCTGCCCGGCCTGATCCAGCAACTGGTGAACTTCACGATCCTACTGGTGGTGCTACGCATCTTCCTGTACCCGCGCGTCATGAAGGTGCTGGACGAGCGGCGCCAGCGCATCCAGGAGGGCATCGATCGTGCGGCGCAGGCGGCATCGGCGGCAGCCGACAGCGAGGCCGAGGCGCGGCGCGTCATGGAGCAGGCGCGCGCCGAGGGGCGCGAAGCCTCGCAGCGCGCGCAGGAAGCCGCCGCGCGGCTGCGCGAGGAGCTCGAAGCGCGCGCGCGCGCGGACGCCGAGCAGATCGCCACCCGCGCGCGCGAGGAAGTGACGCTCGAGCGCGACCAGGCGATCGAGCAGCTCCGGCGGGAGTTCGCCGACCTCACGATCGCCGCGGCAGAGCGCGTCATCGCGCAGTCGCTCGACCGCCAGGCGCACCAGCGGCTGATCGACGAGGTGCTGGTGAACGCCGACCTCGGCGGGCGGAGCAACTAGGCGGTGGCAACGCTCGCGCGGGACGTGGCCGGACGGCGCTACGCGCTGGCCCTGCTCGCGCTCGCGCGCGAGCAGGGCACGATGGCGTACTGGCTCGAGGCGGCTGAGGGACTCGAGGCGCTGACCGCGGAGCCGAGCTTCGTCGCTGCGCTGCAGGGCGACGGCATGACGGACGAGCGCTTCGTGTCGATCGTGCGGCAAGTGGTGCCGGGGATCGATGGCGACGCGCTGAACCTGTTCCGGCTGCTGCGGCACAAGGGGCGGCTCGCGCTCGGCCCGTCGATCGCCTCGTACGTGCGCGAGCTGTGGGACGAAGAGCGCGGCGTGCAGCGCGCCGAGGTGCGCACCGCGGTGCCGTTGGACGACGCGGCGCGCGCGCAGGTGCAGGCGCGGCTCGCGCAGCAGACTGGCAAGACGATCGAGCTGGAGGCCGTGGTGGATCCGGCGCTGGTTGGCGGCGCCGTGATCCGGCTCGGCGATCGCCTGATCGATGGGTCGACGCGGACGCGGCTGCGCACCCTGCGCGAGCGCCTGCAACAGGGCAGCGCCTAGCCGGCGCCCCACGGCGCGTTGTGCCGCCCTGGAGGGCGGAGGAGGACAGCGAGATGGCCATCCGCGCGGAAGAGATCGCCTCGATCCTCAAGGGGCAAATCCAGGGCTTCGACACCGCTGTCGGCACCACCAACGTGGGCACAGTGATCGAGGCGAGCGACGGCATTGCGCGTATCCACGGGCTCGGCCAGTGCATGGCCTCCGAGCTCGTCGAGTTCTCGAACGGCACGCGCGGGCTCGCGCTGAACCTCGAGGAGGAGACGGTCGGCGCGATCATCCTCGGCGACTACATCGAGATCAAAGAGGGCGCTGAGGTACGAACCACCGGGCTCGTCGCGTCGGTGCCGGTCGGCGAGGCGCTGATCGGGCGGGTGGTTAACCCGCTCGGCGACCCCATCGACGAGCGTGGGCCACTCGCAACGACCGAGCGACGGCCCGTCGAGCGCATCGCACCGGACGTGGTCTCGCGCCAGTCCGTCAACCAGCCGGTGCAGACCGGGCTCAAGGCCGTCGACTCGATGGTTCCGATTGGCCGCGGACAGCGTGAGCTGATCATCGGCGACCGCTCGACCGGCAAGACGGCGATCGCGCTCGACACGATCATTAACCAGCGCGGCGGCGACCTGATCTGCATCTACGTCGCGATCGGCCAGAAAGAAGCCAAGGTCGCGCAGACCGTCGCCACGCTCGACCAGTTCGGCGCGATGGCGCACACGATCGTCGTCTCCGCGGGCGCGGCGGAGTCATCCGCCCTGCAGTACCTCGCGCCGTACGCCGGGTGCGCGATGGCCGAGTACTTCATGGAGCAGGGCAGGGACGTCCTGATCATCTATGACGACCTGACGAAGCACGCGTGGGCGTACCGCCAGATCTCGCTGCTGTTGCGCCGCCCACCGGGGCGCGAGGCGTACCCCGGCGACGTGTTCTACCTGCACTCGCGCCTGCTGGAGCGCTCCGCACGGCTCAACGCCGTGCTGGGCGGCGGCTCGATCACCGCGCTGCCGATCATCGAGACGCAGGCCGGCGACGTCTCGGCGTACATCCCTACGAACGTGATCTCGATCACCGATGGGCAGATCTTCCTCGAGTCGGACATCTTCAACGCAGGCCAGCGGCCGGCGATCAACCCCGGCATCTCCGTTTCGCGCGTGGGCGGCACCGCGCAGACGCGCGCCATGCGCTCGGTGGCTGGCACGTTGCGCCTCGACCTCTCGCAGTTCCGCGAGCTGCAGGCGTTCGCGCAGTTCGGCACCGAAGACCTGGACCCCGCGACGCGCCAGCAGCTGGAGCGCGGGCGCCGGCTGACCGAGCTTCTGAAGCAGCCGCAGTACCGCCCGCAGTCGCTCGCCGAGCAGGTGGCGGTGCTGTTCGCCGGCGTGCGCGGCTACCTCGATGACGTGCCCGTCGAGAAGGTCGCGGCCTTCGAGAGCGGCCTGCATGAGTTCTTGCGCGCGAGCCACGGCGGGCTGATGGACGCGATTCAGTCGTCCGGCCAGCTGGCCAGCGAGCAGGAGGAGCAGCTCCGGGCGGCGATCGGGACCTTCAAGGGCACGGTCGCCTACTAGGCGAGCAGCCGCGCGCAGCGCGGAGCGAGGCGGTAAATGGCAGGCGCCGGCGCAGTACGCGCGATCCGCGATCGCATTCGGTCCGTCGAGAGCACCTCGAAGGTCACGAAGGCCATGGAGCTCGTCGCGGCGTCGAAGATGCGGCGCGCGCAGGACCGCGCGCTCTCCTCGCGCCCGTACGCGAACCAGATGCGTGCCGTGCTCGCGCAGCTCGCCGGCTACGCCGCGAGCGCGGACCCGGACACGCTACACGCGCTGCTCAAGCAGCGACCCGTGCGGCACTTCGCGTTCATCCACATCACCGCGGACCGCGGGCTCGCGGGCGGCCTCAACGCCAACATGAACCGCGCCGGCGCGGTGCTCGCGCTCGAGCACCAGCCCCGCGTCGAGCGCGTCTCGGTCGTCACCGTCGGCCGCAAGGGACGCGACTTCTTCCGCCGCGCGGGCTTCCCCTCGCTCGCCGAGTTCACCGAGCTCGGCGACTACCCGGGCATGGACAAGATCCTGCCGATCGCGCGCATCGTCATGGACGATTACATGCGCGGCGAGATCGACCAAGTGTACCTTGGCTACCAGCGCTTCGTGAACACCGCCGTGCAGCGGCCCACGCTGCGCCAACTGCTGCCCGTGACTGCGCCCGAGGGCGGCGCGCCGGGTCGCATCGACTTCCTCTTCGAGCCGTCGCCGGAGCAGCTGTTCGAAACGCTGCTGCCGCGCTACGTCGAGATGCAGATCCTGGAGGCCGTGCTGGATGCGGCAGCCTCCGAGCAGTCGGCCCGCATGGTGGCGATGCGCGCCGCCACCGACGCGGCGCAGGAGATGGTGGCGGACCTCACGCTCACCTACAACAAGGCGCGGCAGGAGCTGATCACGAGCGAGCTGCTTGACATCGTGGGCGGCGTCGCCGCCCTCGAGGCCTAGCAGCGCGGGGAGGTTCGACATGGCGAGCGGCGTGGTGCGGCAGGTGATCAGCACGGTCGTGGACGTGGAGTTCCCCAGCGGCGAGCTCCCCGAGATCTTCAACGCCGTTGCCATCGACCTCGATGGCGGCAAGACGCTGATGGCCGAGGTGCAGCAGCACCTCGGCAACAACTGGGTACGCTGCCTGGCGCTCGACTCCACGGACGGGTTGCGCCGCGGGGCCGCCGCCAACGACACCGGCGCTCCGATCAGCGTGCCTGTCGGTCCGCAGACGCTCGGCCGCATCTTCAACGTCGTCGGCGAGCCGATTGACCCCGGCGAGGCCGTCACCGCCACGGAGCGCTGGCCGATCCACCGCCGCCCCCCGCCCTACGCCGAGCAGGAGACCTCCGCGCAGATGCTCGAGACCGGCGTCAAGGTGATTGACCTGATCGCCCCGCTCGCGCGCGGCGGCAAGGTCGGCCTCTTCGGCGGCGCCGGCACCGGTAAGACCGTCGTCAACACCGAGCTCATCCGCAACCTCGCCACCGAGCACGGCGGCCTCTCGGTCTTCGCCGGCGTCGGCGAGCGCTCGCGCGAAGGCAACGACCTCTGGCACGAGATGCAGGCCTCCGGCGTGCTCGACAAGACCGCGCTTGTCTTCGGCCAGATGAACGAGCCGCCCGGCGTGCGCCTGCGCATCGCGCTCACCGGCCTGACCATGGCCGAGTACTTCCGCGACGTCGAGGGCCGCGACGTGCTGCTCTTCATCGACAACATCTACCGCTACACGCTCGCCGGCATGGAGGTCTCCGCGCTGCTCGGGCGCATGCCTTCCGCCGTGGGCTACCAGCCAACGCTCGCGACGGAGATCGGCGAGCTCGAGGAGCGCATCACGTCCACGCGCAAGGGCTCGATCACCTCGTTCCAGGCGATCTACGTACCCGCCGACGACTACACGGACCCCGGCGTCGCCACGACGTTCGGCCACCTCGACGCGACCGTCGCGCTCGACCGCGCGCTCGTCGAGCAGGGGCTGTACCCCGCGGTCAACCCGCTCACCTCCAACAGCCGGATCCTCGATCCGCTCGTCGTCGGCGAAGAGCACTACGACGTCGCGTCCGGCGTCGTGCGCACTCTGCAGCGCTACAAGGACCTGCAGGACATCATCGCCATCCTCGGCATCGAGGAGCTGTCCGACGACGATAAGGCCACGGTCGCGCGCGCGCGGCGCGTGCAGCGCTTTCTCACGCAGCCCTTCTTCGTCGCCGAGCAGTTCACCGGCACTCCCGGCCGCTACGTCTCGGTCGCCGAGACCGTCCGAGGCTTCAAGGAGATCCTCGAGGGCCGCCACGACGCGCTCCCGGAGAACGCTTTTTACATGGTCGGCAGCATCGACGAGGCCGGCGAGAAGGCGCGCACGATGGCCGCCGGAGCGTAGCGGTGCCGCTCTTGCTCACCGTGGCGACGACGGAACGTGTCGTGCTCGAGCGCGACGATGTGCTGCGTCTGATCGTGCCCGCGGCCGACGGCCAGCTGACTATCTTGCCGAGCCATACGGCGCTGATGTCGGGCCTCGGCTTCGGTGAGCTCACGGTCGTGTGCTCCGGCGAGACCGTCGGCATGGCGCTGCTCGGCGGATTCATGCAGGTCGCGCACGATCGCGTGACCGTGCTCGCAGACGCCGCCGAGCGCGCCGATGAGATCAACGAGGATCGCGCGGAGTCCGCGCGCGAGCGCGCCCAGCGGCGGCTTGGGGGCCAGCACGCGGGCGTCGAGGCGCTGGACGTGC
>VGPB01000063.1 GCA_016875695.1 Chloroflexota bacterium
TCGTCGGCGGCGGCGCGGCGCTCGCCGCGCGCCTCGCGCGGCCGCCGCGCCCCGCGCGCGCATCGCGAGCGGCGCGATGAGCGTGTCGCCCACGGGTGCGCACCCTGCACCAATGATCGCGGCGCGCTCGCTCGGCAAGCGCTACGGCAGCGTGCCCGTGTTCGAGGATGCGACCTTCGCGATCGCGCCCGGCGCGCGCATCGCTCTCACCGGCGCCAACGGCGCCGGCAAGAGCACGCTGCTCGCCGTGCTCACGACGCTCGCCGCGCCGAGCGCCGGCGAGGCCTGGATCGGCGCACACGCCGTGTCGCGCGCGAGTAGCGCGCTGCGGCGCACGATCGGCGTGCTCGCGCACCGCCCGATGCTGTACGAGGAGCTCTCGCCGGGCGAGAACCTGCGCTTCTTCGCGCGGCTGTACGACGTGCCGGCTGCCGACGAGCGCTGCGAGGAGTTGCTACGCGCGCTGGGCCTGTGGCGCCGTCGCGACGAGCCCACCGCGGTGCTGTCGCGTGGCCTGCACCAGCGGCTCGCGATCGCGCGCGCGCTCGTGCACCGCCCGGCCGTGCTGCTGCTCGACGAGCCCGAGACGGGCCTCGACGCGGACGGCCTCGCGCTGCTCGACGAGCTGATGCTGTGTGCGCCGGGCGTCACGGTGCTCGCGGCGACGCACCGCCTCGAGCGCGTCGCGCGCTGGGCCGACGGCACGCTACACTGCGCGCGCGGGCGCATCGCCGCGAGCGGCGCCGCCGCCGCCACGCCGGTCGAGGCATGCGCGCCACTGGTGGCGGTGCGCACGTGAGCGCGCACGACGTGCTGCGCGCCGCAACCCCGCACGCGGAGCCACGCGCCGGCGCCACGCTGGGCGCGACGTGCGCCGTGCTCGCCAAGGACCTGCGCCTGCTCTGGCGGCGACGCGCGAGCTGGCTCGCGGCCGCCACGTTCGCGACGCTGAGCGTGCTCACGTACGCGTTCGCGTTCGACCTCGTCACGGACGACGTGCGCCCGCTGCTGCCCGGCGTGCTGTGGGTGACGTTCCTGTTCGCGGGCGTCGTGGCGCTGGGGCGCGCGTTCGCCGACGAGACCGAGCAGGGTACGCTCGACGCGCTGCTAGTCGCGCCGGTGCCGCGCACGACGCTGTACGCGGGCAAGCTCGTCGCGTACTTCTGCGCGCTGCTCGCCATCGACGTCGCGATGCTCGCGCTCGCGACCGTGCTGTTCAACGTCGGCCTGCTCACGCCGCAGCTGCTGCTGTTGACCGCGCTCGGCGCGGCTGGCTACGTGAGCCTGACGCTGCTACTGGGCACGCTCGGTAGCCGCGTGCACGCGCGCGAGGTGCTGCTGCCGGTGCTCGCGCTGCCGCTGTTGATGCCGCTGCTCATCGGCGGCGTGCGCGCCACGGGCGCCGCGCTCGACCTGCCGCACGGGGACGCACCCTGGCTCTGGCTGCTCGTCGTGTTCACCTTCTGGAGCGCCGCCGCCAGCGCGCTACTGTTCCCGCTGGCGGTGGAGCGATGAACGCGGCGCGCGCGCTGCTGGGCGCGGCGCACGCGGCGCGCTGGACGGCGCTGCCCCCGCTCACCGGCGTCGCAATGCTCGCACTCATCGTCGGCGCCGTGATCGTCGCGCCGCGCGAGGCCGTCGAAGGCGAGGTGCAGCGCCTGTTCTACATCCATGTGCCGGCCGCGATCGCGATGTACATCGCGTACGGCATCACGTTCGTCGCGTCGCTCGTCGTGCTCTGGCGGCGCGATCTGCGCGCCGATGCGGTCGCGCGCGCCGCGACGAGCGTCGGCGTGCTGTTCACGGCCCTGGTGCTCGCGACGGGCGCGATCTGGGGACAGCCGATCTGGGGCGTGTGGTGGGCGTGGGACGCGCGCCTCACAAGCACGCTCGTGCTGCTGCTGCTCTTCGGCGGCTACCTGCTCGCGCGCAGCCTCGCGGACGAGCACGACGAGCAGGCGGCGCGCTTCGCGGCGATCTTCGCGGTCGTAGCGTTCCTCGACATCCCGATCATCAACATGTCGGTGCGCTGGTGGCGCACGCTGCACCCTCAGCCGATCGTGCTACGCATGCCGGGCGACCAGGCGCTGCCTGACGCGATGCTCGCGGTGCTCGCCGTGGGCGTCGTCGCGGTCGTGCTGCTTGCGCTGTGGCTCGTCGCGCTGCGCGCCGACACGGAGCAGCTCGCGCAGCGCGCGGCGGCACTACGCGCGGCCGTCGACCGGCGGGAGGATGCGTGATGGACTACCTCGAATACCTGTTCGCGGGGTTCGCGGTGTTCTGGGCGGGGCTGTTCGGCTACCTGCTGTGGCTGCAGGCGCGGCTGCGCGCGCTCGCGCGCGAGCTCGAGCGGCTCGAGGAGCGCCTCGCCGAGGCGGATGCACCCGTGCCGGAGGCGAGCCTGGCCTCCGGCGAGCCCGCGCGCCCCACTCCCGCCCCTCCGCCGCGGCGGGCGCCGACCACGGAGCGAGGCGCCGAGTGACGCGACGCCGCCGTGGCTCGGCGCCGTGAACACAGCAGGCGGAGCGAGTAGCATGCGCAGCGTGCGCGGGGCTCAGTTGCGCTACCCGGCCCTGGCGGCCGTCACCGTCGGCGCCACGCTGACGCTTATCGCCATCGGCGCGATCGTGCGCACCACCGGCTCCGGGCTCGGCTGCCCGGACTGGCCGCTCTGCCACGGCCGCTGGCTGCCGCCGCTCGAACGTACCGCGATCATCGAGTACTCGCACCGCACGGCCGCGAGCGTGGTGGGGCTGCTCGTACTCGCGACGGCGTGGGCGACGCTCAGGCGCCGCGACGGCGACCGCGCGCTGCGCGGGCTCGCCCTCGCCTCGCTGCCCCTGCTCGCGTTCCAGGCGTGGCTCGGCAAGGTCACGGTCGAGCGCGAGCTACCGCCCGAGGTCGTGACGCTGCACCTCGCCACGGCGCTCGTGCTGCTCGCCGTGCTCACCGCGCACGCGGCGCTCACGCTGCTCCGCCCGCAGCGCGTGCGCGCGGCACGCGAGCGCCGCGCGCTGCTGCGCGTGACGGTCGCCGGCGCGCTCGTGACGTACCTCGTGCTGCTGTCCGGTGCGTACGTCGTCGGCGGCGGCGCGACGACGGCGTGCGTCGGCTGGCCGGATTGCCCGCAGGCGCTGCGCCCGTTCCTCGACGGCGCGCGCGAGCAGCACATCCACTGGCTGCACCGCCTCGCCGTGGTCGCCGGCGGGGCGGCGGTCGCGTGGGTCGGCCACCGCTGGTTCCACCTCCCGGGCGCGACGCCGCTCGAGCGACGCGCCGCGCTCGCGCTCGTCGGCCTCTACGCGCTGCAGGTGCTCATCGGCGCAGCGAACATCTGGACCACGTTCGCCGAGTGGCCGCGCGTCGCCCACCTCGCGCTCGGCAGCGCGCTGTGGGCACTGCTCGTGCTCATGGCCGTGATGGCGCGCTACGCCCCGCAGCCGATACTTGAAAGCGCGCCGCGCGAGGCGAGGGCGAACGCCCGTGCGTGACGCGCCGACGGCCGCCGCCGCGCGCGGGCCCGCGGCACGCTGGGCCGCCCTCCGGGAAGCGCTGTGGCCGGCGCTGCGCGCGTACGTCGCGCTCACCAAGCCGAACATCATCTGGCTGCTGCTGGTGACCACCGTGCCGGCCATGGTGCTTGCCGCCGACGCGTGGCCCTCGACGGCGCTCGTCGCGGCGACGCTCATCGGCGGGATGCTGGCCGCAGGCGGCGCCAACGCCATCAACCAGTACCTCGACCGCGACATTGACGCGCTCATGCGCCGCACGCGACAGCGGCCGTTGCCGGCGGGCGCCGTGGCGCCGCTGCAGGCCGCGCGCTTCGGGATCGTGCTGTCCGCGCTCGCGGGCGGCTGGCTGCTGCTCACGGTGAACTGGCTCGCCGCGCTGCTCGCACTCGGCGCGATCGCGTTCTACGTCGTGGTGTACACGCACTGGCTGAAGCGCAGCACGTGGCAGAACATCGTGATCGGCGGCGCGGCGGGCGCGGCGCCCGCGCTGATCGGGTGGGCGGCCGTCACGGGCGACCTCGGCAGCGTCGTCCCGTTCTTCATGTTCGTCGTGGTGTTCTGGTGGACGCCGCCGCACTTCTGGGCGCTCGCGCTCGTGCTGGAGGAGGACTACCGCTCCGCCGGCGTGCCGATGCTGCCCGTGGTGCGCAGCACCGACGAGACGCGGCTGCAGATCCTCGTGTGGTCCATCGCCGTGGCCGCGCTGACGCTGCTCTTCGCACCCGTCGCGCGGCTCGAGTGGGTGTACATGGCGACGGCGTTCGCCGGCGGCGCGGGCTTCGTCGGACTGGCCGCGCGCCTCTACTGCGCGCCCTCCACCGCGCGCGCGATGCGCCTGTTCCGCTACTCAACGACGTACCTCGGCCTGCTGTTCGTCGCGATGATGGTCGACGTGCTACTGCGCGCGTAGCGGATGATGACGGCCCTCCGGACCGGGGCGCCCGCCTGCCCCCTTCTCGTGGGGCTCCGCCCCACACCCCGGAACCCCGCGCGAATGACTGAGGTCGCGAGCTAGCGGCGCGGCTCCCAGCTGAAGCGGCGCAGCGCGAACGCCACGCCCGCCAGGCCCCACGCGGCGACGACCGCGAGCGCGAGCCACTCGAAGCCGTTGCCCTGCTCGAACGGATTGAACGCCGTCTGCAGCGCGACCGACAGGTGCCGTACCGGAAACAGATTCGCGACGTCCGTGAGCCACGCGGGGGCGTTGTCAGGCGGGATGAACACGTCCGAGATGAAGAGCAGCGGCAGCACGATCGCGTTGACGACGGCCGGCGCCGCCTCCGCGTTCGGCACGATCGTGCACACGGCGAAGCCGAGCGCACAGAACGCCGCCCCGCCGACGAGCAGCGCGACCAGCGCGGCCGGCAGCGTGCGGCCCGGCACGTCGACGTCGTACGCGAGCGCGCCGGCCACGGTCACGATCACCACCAGCAGCAGCATGACCAGCGTAACGTGCAGCACGCGTCCGGCGAAGTACGCCCACGCCGGCAACGGCGTGCCGCGCGTGCGCTTCAGCAGCCCGCCGTCGCGCGCCACGCTCAGGCTCATCGCGAGCCCAGTGAAGCACGAGTTGACCACGGACATCGCGACGACCGCGGGCACGTAGAACACCGAACCGCTCGCAGTCTGACCGCCCGCGATCGTGATCTCCTCCGTGCCAAACATGAGGTTGAAGATAACGAGGAAGATCAGCGGAAACACGAATGTGAAGAACGCCGCCGCGGGATTGCGCCAGAACGCGCGGTTCTCGTAACGCACCTGCCGTAGCGCCAGCGCGAGCGCACTCACCCGTGCGCATCCTCGACGCCGAGCGACGCGGCGCTCGCCCCCTCGTCGCAACCCGCGCCAGTGAGCTGCAGGTACACGTCCTCCAGCGACGGGCGGCACACATCGAGCGCGTCGAGCGGGAGGCCCTGCGCGAGCGCCCACGCGGTGAGCGCATGCAGCGCGCGCGCCGGCTCCACGCTCGCGATGCGCCACGCGCCGCCGCCGTCGTGCGCCGCGCCGAGCTCGAACGGCGGCATCACGCCCGCCGGCAGCACGAACGTGATCGCAGTCTCCGGGTTCGCCGCGATCAGCGCCTCCGGTGTGCCCACCACCACCAGCCGCCCGCGCGCGATGATCGCAACATGATCGGCGAGCTGCTGCGCCTCGTCCATGTAGTGCGTGGTGAGCAGCACGGTCTTGCCGAGCGCGCGCAGCCGCCGCACCAGCTCCCACGCCTGTCGCCGCGCGCCCGGGTCGAAGCCCGTCGTCGGCTCGTCGAGGAACAGTAGCTCGGGGTCGCCCGCGAGCCCGACCGCGACGTCGAGGCGCCGCTGCTGCCCGCCCGACAGCCGCCGCACCCGCGTCCGGCGCTGCTCCACAAGGCCAACGACCTCCAGCACCTCGGCCACGGGCCGCGGGCGCGGATAGTAGCCGCCGAACATCGCGACCGTCTCCTCGACCGTCAGGTACGGCTCGACGCCCGTGGACTGCAGCACGATGCCGATACGCTCGCGGTACGCGCGCTCGCCACGCGCGGGGTCGTGGCCCAGAACGCGCACCTCGCCCGCGCTGCGCTCGCGATAGCCCTCCAGCACCTCGACGGTCGTCGTCTTACCCGCGCCGTTCGGGCCGAGCAGCGCGAACACCTCGCCGCGCGCCACGTCGAGGTCGATGCCGGCCACGGCCTCAACGTCGCCGTAGCGCTTGCGCAGCCCGCGCACGTGGATCGCCGGCTCGGTCACGCGCCCTCCGCGGCGAGCGTCGCACCACGCTCGCTCGCGAGCAACGCGCGGCGCGTCACGTGGGGCGCGCAGCGCATACGGCGCAACGAGCGCTGCACGCCGCGCTGCCGGCGCAGCCGCTCGCGGCGACGCCCGGCGCTTCGGGCGCGGCGCTGTCGGCGCAGCCGCTGGCGCCGACGCTCCGCGCTCCTGGCACAGCCGCTGGCGGTAACGCGCGGCCCGCTCGCCCATTTTGCGAGGGCTACGCCCCTCGCAAAATGGGCGAGCGGGCGGGTCTTCCGGCGCGGAGGGCCGTCATCTGCTCCGCGGCGAGCACCTACCCGGAGCCGGAGGTGCAACCTCGGTGGTCTCGACCCACGCGGGGTGGTGACGCGCCGCCCAGTCGCGGCGCACGCGCCTGCGCACCATCTCGCGCAGCAAACCACACGTCGCGGGGTGCAGCAGCGCAAGGTACAAGTGCCCCACGACGAGCGGCACAACGAGCAGCGACAGCGCCGTGTGCCACGGGAACACCGCCCCGACGAACGCGGAGGCGAGCAGCGCCTTCGTGACGTAGTACACCCCGAGCACGAGCCCGCTGCCGAGCAGCGCGACGATCGCGAGCAACGAGAGCAGCGCGTTGAGCTTCTGCCCAGCGTTGAACTTACCGACCGGCGGCGACACGGAGCGCTCGCCGGCGGCGCGCAGCACCACGTGCTGGAACCACAGGTAGTCGTCCACGCCCACGCGCGCGAGCGCGCGCAGGTCGGCGCGCACGGCACGCCGCAGCACGATCGTCGCGAGCACCCATACCGCAAACCCGAGCGTCGCGAAGCCCAACACCACGTGCAGCCACGCGAACACGCGCACGTCGGCGACCTGCAACGCCTTCAGCCGCGGCTAGAAGTTCGTCAGGCCGGTGAGCAACAGCAGCAGGAACGGCGCGCCGAGCAGCCAGTGTGCCGCGCGCGAGGCGGGCGCGAAGCGCACGGCCTCGTCCGCGGGTGCAGCGGCGGCGACACGCGCGGGCGTCAGGTCTTGAGCCACGCCTCGATGCGCCAGCCGCGCTCCTCCCAGTAGCCGATGTCGCGGCGGTCGCGGAACTCCACGCGCGTCAGCCACTTCGGCCCCTTGCACCCGTACATGCGCGGCATCACCAGGCGCAGCGGCAGGCCGTGATCCGGCTCGAGCGGCGCGCCGTCCATGTCGTAGGCGACGAGCACGTCGGGCAGCCGCGCCTGCTCGATCGTAAGCGAATCCCGGCAGATGCCGCCGAGCGAGTGAAACGTCACGAATCCCGCCTCCGGCAGCGGCCGCACGAGCGCCATCAGCGTCTGCAGGCGCACGCCGTCCCAGCGCACGTCAGAGACGCCCCAGCCCTCCACGCAGTGGAAGTCGCTCACCTGCCGCACCGCGAGCAGCGCGCGCAGCTCCTCGTACGTGAACGTCTGCGCCTGCTCGACGAGGCCGTCGATGACAAGGCGGTACGCGCCGCGATCGAAGGCCGGCACGGGCGTCTCGACGGTGTTGTAGCGCCAGCCGCCCACCGCGCCGGTGAACAGCCGCGTGCCCGCCCAGCCGAGCGCCCCGCCGCCCGCGAGCAGCCCGAGGAAGCGTCCGCGGGCGAGGAGCTTGCCGCCACTGCCGCCGCTGGAGGGCGCCGCTTCGCTACTCATACATCGAGGATACGCGTGGGGCGCGCGCCCGGTTCGCTAGCCGATCACCTCGATCACGCGCAGCTGCAGCTCGCCGGCCGGCGCGCGCACGGTGACCTCGTCGCCGGGCCCGCGGTTGATCACCGCCTGCCCTACCGGCGACTCCACCGAGATCTTGCCCTTCACGGGATCCACCTCGTTGGAGCTGACGAGGTGAAACGTCTGCTCGCGGTTCGCCTTGAGGTTAAGCACCCGCACCGTGGACCCGACGTTCGCGAGCCCGCGCTTGCCGTCCGGATCGATGATCACCGCGTGGCGCAACTGGTCCTCGATCGCGCGGATGCGCGCCTCGAGGTGCGCCTGCGCGTCGCGCGCCGCGTCCAGCGGCGCGTTCTCGCGGAAGTCCTTGTCGGCCATCGCCGCGCGCAGCTCCTCGGCAATCACCGGCCGGCGCGCCTTGAGCTCCTCGAGCTCCCGCTCGAGCGCCGCGAGCCCGTCGATCGTGATGAAGTACGCGCGGCCGCCCAGCTCCTCGATCGCCGCGCCACCGCGGGCGCCGCCGCCCGCGCCCGGCGGCAGGTGCAGCGACGGCACGAGGTTCGCGTCCGTAAACGCGAGCCGCGAGCAATACGCGAGGAACGCGCGCAGCGGTTCCAGGTGACTCAGGTCGTCGTGGCCGACCTGCTCGCGCTCGCGCGCCTCGAACGCCGCGACGTCGCCCACGGTCAGCCCGTCGATCGGCTTGTCCGCGCCGAACCACTCGACGAAGCGATCCACCTCCGGCCGCTCGTCGCGCGCCTGCTCCGACCCTAGGCTGTTGAAGAAGTGCGAGGCGGCCGCGGCCGCGCTGATACCCTCCGCCATGAGGCGGTCTCCGTCCTCGGTGCGCGTGCGAGTGCCGCCGCCGCCGGGATCGGCCGGGCGTACAGTCAGCATAGGAGATAGGCGGCGGCCGGTGTCAACCGCGGACGAGCTTGCGACGCTCCACGCCGAGATCGCGCGGCTGGGGCTCGCGCTGCCCGCCGCGGCGCCTGCGCAGTTCGCCCACTACCTCGCCCTGCTCCAGGCCTGGCGCGAGCGCGCCGGCCTCACGGCACTCGCCGACGCCGACGCCGTGCAGCGCCGGCTCTTCGGTGAGTCGCTCGCACTGCTCGTCGTGCTACGCGCCGCCGGCGTGCTGCCGCGCAGCGCGCGCCGGCGCGTCGCCGATCTCGGCGCGGGCGCGGGATTCCCCGGCGTGCCAATGCGCCTCGCCGAACCGGCGCTCGCGCTCACGCTCATCGAGGCGCACGGGCGGCGCGCGCGCTTCCTGGAGCTGCTCGCCGCCGAGCTGGCGCTCGACGATGTGCAGGTCGTCGCCGCGCGCGCCGAGAATGCGGGGCGCGACCCGGCGCTGCGCGAGCAGTTCGACGTAGTCGTCGCGCGGGCGCTCGCGCCGCTCGCGGTGCTCGTCGAGTACGCGCTGCCTCTGCTGCGCCCCGGCGGCGTGCTCGCCACTCCGAAGGGCAGCCGCACCCAGGAGGAGCTACGCGCCGCGGCCGGC
>VGPB01000064.1 GCA_016875695.1 Chloroflexota bacterium
GCTGGCCGCCCCCGCCGCCGCCCACCGCCTTCGCAGCCGCGCTCACGAGCTCGTTCGCTGCCAGGCCGGCGGCGATCGCCTCGGGCGCGGCCGCGGCGAGCACGGTCGCGCGGTCGCCGGTCTGCGCGCCGAGCGCGATGAACGCCGGGCCTAGCCGCTCGCGCAGGCGGTCGGCGTACGCGCGCAGCTCGCCGATACTCGCCGCCTCCACGCGCGCCACCAGCAGCAGCAGCCCACCGAGCGGCTGCGCGCGCGCGGCGAGCTCGTCGGCGGGCCCGCCCGCGGCGCGGCGGCTCAGCGCTTCCGCGCGGCGGCGCTCCTCCGCGAGCTGCGCTTCCAGCGCGTCCACGCGCGCGAGCACCTCCGCGGGCGGCACGCGGAAGCGCTGCGCGAGCGTTCCCACGACGTCCAGCCGCTCCTGGACGTAGCGCTCGGCATCGGCGCCGGTCAGCGCCTCGATGCGGCGCAGTCCGGCGCCGATGCTCGCGTCGCCGATGATGTGCAGACTGCCGACGCCACCTGTGGAGTGCAGGTGCGTGCCGCCGCAGAGCTCGCGGCTGAAGCACCCACCGTGCTCGCCGTCGGCGTGCGCCGATGGTCCGTCACCCGATGGATTGTGCGCGTGCGTCTCGCAGTACTCGACCATGCGCACGTTGGCCGCGTAGCGGTCCTCAAAGAACGCGATCGCGCCGCGCGCGATCGCCTGCTCGTAGGGCAGCTCGACCGTCTCGCGTTCGATGTCGTCGCGCACCTTCGCGTTGACCAGCTGCTGCACGCTCCGCAGCTCGGCCGCGCTCGGCGCCTCCGGGTGCGTGTAATCGAAGCGCAGGCGATCGGGCCCCACGTAGCTGCCGGCCTGGCGCACGTGCTGGCCCAGCACCTGGCGCAGCGCGGCGTGCAGCAGGTGCGTGGCCGTGTGGTTGCGCGCGCTGCCGCCGCGCCACGCGGCGTCGACGCGCGCCTCCACCGCATCGCCCGCCGTGAGTGTCCCCTCGACGAGCTCCCCGAAGTGCGTGATCGCCTCGCCGTGGCGCTGCGTGTCGTCCACGCGGAAGCGCCCGCGCGCGCCGATAAGCTCACCGCGGTCGCCCACCTGGCCGCCGCCCTCCGGGTACAGCGGCGTCTCCGGCAGCACGACCTCGGCGCGCGCGCGCGCCTCGACGCGCCCCACGAGCGCGCCGTCGGCGAAGATCGCGGCGACCTGCGAGCGCGCAACCGTCGCGTCGTAGCCGACGAAGCTGCTCGCGAGGCCGACGACTGCGTAGCGCTCCGCGCGCGAATCCTCGAACGCCCCGAACGTGCCCTCGCCGCGCGAGCGGTCGCGCTGCGCGGCCATCTCCGCCTCGAACCCCTCGCGGTCGACGCTGTAGCCGCGCGCGGCCGCCACCTCGAGCGTGAGCTCCGGCGGCAGCCCGTGCGTGTCGTACAGCGTAAACATGTTGCGGCCGGGAATGCGCTTCGTCGCCGACTCGCGCGCGATCACCTGCTCGAGCAGCTCGAGGCCGCGCGTGAGCGCGGCCAGGAAGCGCGCCTCCTCCATGTGCACGACGCGCACGATGAAGTCCCGCTGCGAGGCCAGCTCCGGGTGCGCGCCCAGCGACGCCGCGATCGCCGCGTCCACGACCTCGCCGAGAAACGCCTCGCGCAGCCCCAGCCGGTGGCCGAAGTAGATCGCGCGTCGCAGCACGCGCCGCAGCACGTAACCGCGACCCTCGTTCGCCGGCAGCACGCCGTCCGCCACCAGGAACGCCACCGCGCGCGAGTGCTCAGTGACCACGCGCAGCGCCTGCATCGCCTCGCCGCTTGCCGCGGCGTCGTACGCGACCCCGGACAGGGCCTCGACGCGCGCGAGGATGCTGCGCAGCTGATCCGTCTCGTAAACCGAGCGAACGCCCTGCAGCACCCACGCCACGCGCTCCAGCCCCGAGCCCGTGTCGATGTTCTGCGCGGGCAGCGGGAGCTGCGAGCCGTCGGCCTGGCGGTCGAACGCCATGAACACGAGGTTCCAGATCTCGAGGAAGCGACCGCAACCGACGTCGGGGTGACAGGTGCCTTCCGCGCAGGGGCGACAGTCGTCGCGCCGCCCGAAGTCATAGTGCAGCTCGGAGCAGGGACCGCAGGGGCCGGTGTCGCCGGAGTACCAGTAGTTCCCCTGCTCGGCGGAGTAACGCAGGATGCGCGCGTCCGGCACCCCGCGCGCCTGCCACAGCGCGTATGCCTCGTCGTCGTCGAGGTACACCGTCGCCCACAGGCGCGCGGGGTCGATCGCCAGCTCGCCCGTCAGGAATTCCCACGCCCAGGTGACCGCCTCCGCCTTGAAGTAGTCGCCGATCGAGAAGTTGCCGAGCATCTCGAAGCACGTCAGGTGCGACGCGTCGCCCACTTCCTCGACGTCCGTCGTGCGGAAGCACTTCTGCACGGAGGTCATGCGCCGCGCGGGCGGTTCCTCCAGGCCCATGAAGTACGGCTTGAACTGCACCATGCCCGCCGACGTGAACAGCAGCGACGGGTCGCCGTGCGGCACGAGCGACGATGAGGGGATGGTGCGATGGCCGCGCGCGTTGAAGAACGCGAGGAACGCGGCTCGTAATTCGTAAACTGTCACGAGGGAGGCCCTTCCGCGGCGACCCGGCGAGTGTGACCACGTGAGTAGTGACAGGCTGAGCGCGGAGTGTAAAATGGCTTAGTCAACCTAGTCAATTTGTTCGCGCCCGCACGGGCTGGCACCGGAGGTTCCCGTCATCGACAGCGACGATCCTTCGAGTCCGTGGGCCGGGCTGGGCGGCATGCGCCCGCCGGTGGAGGCCGTCGATCACATCCCGGGCGGGCGCTTCGCGGGCTGGACGGCCGTGGTGCTCGCCGCCGGCCGCGGCTCGCGCATGCGCTCCGCGACCCCCAAGCCGCTTCACGCTGTGGCCGGCCGCTCGATGCTCGCGCTGGTCGTCGACGCCGTGCGCGCGGCCGGGTGCGGCGACGTGGTGGTCGTAGCGGCGCAGCCCGACGACGCTGTCGCCGCCGCGGCGCGCGCGCTCGGCGCGCGTGTCGTGCCGCAGGGCGATCCCGGCGGCACCGGCCACGCCATGGTCGCCGCGCGCGACGCCTGCGCGGCGGCACGGCACGTCCTGATCGTGAACGCCGACCTCCCGCTGCTCCGCCCGGAGACGCTGCGCGCGCTCGCCGCCGCGCACGCCGAGGGCGACGTGTCGGTGACGTTCCTCACCGCCCACCTCGACGACCCCGCGGGCTACGGCCGCGTGCTGCGCGAGGAGGGCGTGCTACGCATCGTCGAGGAGCGCGAGCTCGGCGAGTGGCGCGCGGGGCTGCGCGAGGTCAACGTCGGCGTGTACGCGGCCGACGCGAGCTGGCTCTGGCCCGCGCTCGATGCGCTCGCTCCTGCCGCCGGCGGCGAGCGCTACCTGACCGACATCGTGGCCGCCGCCGCCGCCGAGCGCGCCGGCACGCGCACCGTGAGCGCACGGGACTCTTCCGAGGTGCGTCAGGTAAACACGCGCGTCGAGCTCGCGCACGCAGAGGCCCTGCTGCGCGCACGCGTGCGCGAGCGGCTGATGCTGGACGGCGTCACGATGCTGGACCCGCCCTCGACCTTCGTCGACGCGACGGTGACGGTCGGCGCGGATACGACGCTGCTCCCCGGCGTGCACCTGCTCGGCGAAACGCACGTCGGGGGCGGGTGCCGCATCGGCCCCGGCGCCGTGCTACGCGACATGACGGTGGGCGAGCGCTGCGAGATCAGCGGTTCCACCCTCGAGGGGTCGACGCTCGCCGACGGCGTCACGGTCGGCCCGTACTGCCACGTGCGCCCCGGCTCGGTGATCGAGGCGGGGGTGCACCTCGGCAACTACGCCGAGGTGAAGGCGTCACGCATCGGGGCACGCACGCAGGTCGGGCACTTCTCGTACATCGGCGACGCGGAGCTCGGACCGGACGTGAACATCGGGGCGGGCGCGGTGACGTGCAACTTCGACGGAGTTGCCAAGCACCGTACGATCATCGGCGCCGGCGCGTTCATTGGCAGCGACTCCATGCTCGTCGCACCGGTACGCGTCGGCGCGGGCGCGCGCACCGCGGCCGGTGCGGTCGTGACAGCCGACGTGCCGGACGGCGCGCTCGTGATGGGCGTGCCGGCGCGCATCCGCGGCGAGCGAGAGGGGGGCTGAGGCCCTCGGGCCGATCACGATTGACACGCCCAATCCTCCCCCTCGCGCTGCTCGTCATCTCGGCGCTGCTGCTCGTGCTCATCTCGGCCGCCGAGGCAGGCGTCAGCGCGATCACGCGAAGCCGCGTGCATCCCGGGCGTGGCGGCGGCCTGTCGGGACTGCTCAGCTCGTACATCCAGCAGCGCCAACAGATCCTGCGCGCGCTCAGCGCCGGCGGCACCATCACTACCGTCGCCACCACGCTCGCCTTGCTCGTGCTCATGCTCGACGTCACCGACCTCGACGGCTTGCGCGCGGTGCTCGCCGCCGCGGTCGCCGTGACGGTGGTGAGCGTGCTGCGCGAGAGCGGACGCACCATCGCGCTGCTCGCGCCGGAGCAGACCGGACTGCGCCTGGCGCGGCCGATCCTCGCGCTGCAGACCATGCTCACGCCGATCGCGTGGGTGGCCGCCACGCCCGTGCGCACGCTGCTGCGGCTCGCCGGCCGCAACGCGCGCGCCGAAGAGCCCGACCCCGCGGCCGAGCTGCTCGCAGTGCTCGAGCGCCCCGCTTCGGCCGAGCACGGGGAAGCCCCGCTCTCCGAAGAACGGCGCATGATGCGCGGCATCCTCGCGATGTCAGAGCAGACCGTGCGCGAGGTGATGTCGCCGCGCATCGACGTCGCGGCCGTCTCCACCGACGACTCGATCGGCGACGTCATGAAGCTCATCAACGAGACCGGCTTCAGCCGCATCCCGCTCTACGACGAGTCGATCGACCACGTCGTCGGCGTGCTGTACGCCAAGGACCTGCTCGCGTACCCGCGCTCCGGCGAGCTCGCCCCAACGCTGCGCGAGATCGCGCGCCCCGCCTACTTCGTGCCCGAGTCGAAGCGCGTCGACGAGCTGCTCTCGCAGATGCGCCGCGACCAGATGCACCTCGCGGTCGTCGTCGACGAGTACGGCGGCACGGCCGGCCTCGTCACCGTCGAGGATCTGATCGAGGAGATCGTCGGCGAGATCGCCGACGAGTACGACACGGACGAGCGCGAGGTGCAGCAGGTCTCCGCCGACGAGTTCGTCGTCGACGCACACCTCTCGATCGACGAACTGAACGAGCTGTGCGGCTCGACAGTCGCCAACGGCGACTTCGACACGGTTGGCGGGCTCGTGCTGTCGCTGCTCGGGCGGCTCGCGCGGCCGGGCGACGAGGTGATCGACGAGGACCACCAGCTGAGCCTGCGCGTGCTCTCGATCCTCGGGCGCCGCATCAAGGCGGTGCGCGTGATCCGGCTCGCGCCGGAGGAGTCGCAGGCCGTCTGAGCTGGGGCGAACGGGCCCGCTCTCGCCCAGCGCCGCGGCTTGCTACTCTGTTGCGGTGCATGGGCGAACGAATGATCTGGCGTACAGGGTCGCGCTGCACCGCATCCCGCGGCTCGACCCCGTGCGCTTCCAGTTGCTAAAGACCGTGTTCGGCTCGCTCGAAGGCGCCTGGCGGGCGGACCACGGCGCGCTGTGCGCGGCGGGCCTCGACGCGACCACCGCGCAGGTCGTGGTACGCGAGCGCGCCGCCATCGACCCGCTCGCCGAGCTCGAGCGACTCGCGCGCGCCGGTGTCCAGGCGCTCGTGCCCGGCGACGGGCGCTACCCCGCCAGGCTCGAGGAGATTGCTAGCGCCCCGCCCGTGCTCTATGTGCGCGGCAGCTGGGGCCCGGAGGACAACTCGAGCGTCGCCATCGTGGGCACGCGCCGCGCCACCGCGTACGGCCGCCAGGCCGCGGGCGAGTTCGCGCGGGAGCTCACGGCCAACCGCGTGACCGTCGTCTCGGGCCTCGCGCGCGGCATCGACACGGTCGCGCATCGCGCGGCGCTCGACGCCGGCGGCCGCACGGCGGCCGTCATCGCGAACGGCCTCGACACCGTTTACTCGCCCGAGAACGCCCGGCTCTCCGACGAAATCGCCGAGCGCGGCGCGCTGCTCACGGACTACCCGCTCGGCACGAAGCCGCGCGCCGAATACTCCCCACGGCGCAATCGCATTATGTTGCATGTTTCGCTCGGGACGCTCGTCATCGAGGGCGACCACACCAGCGGCGCGATGATCACCGCCCGTTTCGCCGTCGAGCAGGGGCGCGAGGTGTTCGTGGTCCCGGACTCGATCTTCTCGCCGCAGTCGCGTGGCCCCCACGCACTGCTGCGCGACGGGGCCACGCCCGTGGCGTCCGCCGCCGAGGTGCTGGAGGCGCTGAACCTCACGATGCTCGGGGCGCAGCTGGATTTCGGCCGCGCGCTGCCTCCCACCAACCCGGAGGAGCAGGCCCTGCTCCGCGCCGTGAGCCGCGAACCCCGGCACGTCGACGAGGTCGCCCGCAGCAGCGGTTTGGCGGCAGCGACGGTGTCGGCTACGCTCACATTGCTCGAGTTGAAGGGCTTGGTCCGCGACCTGGTGGGCATGCAGCACGTGCGTGTCCGGGAGGACCCGGCCGAATACGACGCCGTGAGCGAACGCGGAGGGCAGCGGCCATGACCAGCCAGCCCCGCCGCACCAGCCGCACGCGCGCCCCCGCGGGTCGCCATCTCGTCATCGTCGAGTCGCCCGCCAAGGCGCGCACCATCGCGGGCTTCCTCGGCGCCGAGTACATGGTCGAGTCCTCCATCGGGCACGTGCGCGACCTGCCATCGAAGGCCGCCGAGATTCCGAAGGACGTGAAGCGCGAGCCGTGGGCACGCCTCGGCGTCGACGTCGACCACGGCTTCGCACCACTGTACGTCGTGCCCGCCACGAAGCAGCCGCAGGTGACCAAGCTGCGTGCGCTGCTCAAGGACGCCGACTCCGTCTACCTCGCGACCGACGAGGACCGCGAGGGCGAGGCGATCGCGTGGCACCTGAAGGAGGTGTTGCGGCCGCGCGTGCCGATGCACCGCATGGTCTTTCACGAGATCACGCGCCAGGCCATCGCCGACGCCATCGACCGCCCGCGCGCCATCGACGAGCACCTCGTGCAGGCGCAGGAGGCGCGCCGCATCCTCGACCGGCTGTACGGCTACGAGGTCTCGCCGGTGCTGTGGCGCAAGGTGCGGCCCAGGCTGTCCGCCGGCCGCGTGCAGTCCGCCGCCATCCGCATGATCGTCGCGCGCGAGCGCCTACGCATGCGGTTCGTCACCGCGCGCTACTGGGACGTCGACGCCACGCTCGCGGTGCGCGAGGCCGACGCGACCGCAGGCGCGCCGGCAAGCGTCGCCGCGCGACTCGTGGAGCTCGCAGGCCAGCGCGTCGCGAGCGGACGCGACTTCGACGCGGCGACCGGCGAGCTGGCAGCGGGCGAGCGCGACGCACGCGTCGTGCTGCTGGACGAAGCGCGTGCCCGCGCCGTCGCCACTGCGCTCGCCGGCGCTGCAGCGAATGTCATCGAGGTCAACGAGCGCCCGTTCACGCAGCGCCCGGCGCCGCCCTTCATCACCTCCACGCTGCAGCAGGAGGGGGGCCGCAAGCTGCGCTACACGGCGCAGCGCACCATGAGCGCCGCCCAGTCGCTGTACGAGAACGGCTTCATCACGTACATGCGCACCGACTCGACGAACCTGTCGGACGAGGCGCTCAACGCGGCGCGCACGCAGGTACGCGAGCTGTACGGCGCTGAGTACGTGCCCGCGCAGCCGCGCCGCTACACGGGCCGCGTGCGCGGCGCGCAGGAGGCGCACGAGGCGATCCGCCCCGCCGGCGACGCGTTCCAACACCCGGAGCAGCTGCGCGGCCGCGTCGACGGTGACGCCTACCGCCTCTACGAGCTGATCTGGATGCGCACGATCGCCTCGCAGATGCCGGACGCCAGCGGCCTGCGCACAGCCATGCGCCTGGCCGCCGAGCTCCCCGGCGAGGGCACCGCCGTGCTCGCCGCGTCCGGCCGCGTGATCACGTTCCCGGGCTTCCTGCGCGCCTACGTCGAGGGTTCGGACGACCCCGACGCCGAGCTCGAAGAGCAGGAGCGCGTGCTGCCGCCGCTGCGCCAGGGCCAGCCGCTCGACGTCCAGGCGGCGGTGCCGCGCGGCCACGAGACCCAGCCGCCCGCGCGCTACACGGAAGCAAGCCTCATCCGCGAGCTCGAGGAGCGCGGCATCGGCCGGCCGTCGACGTACGCGTCGATCATCGGGACCATCCAGGAGCGCGGCTACGTCCGCAAGCGCGGCAGCGCGCTCGTGCCGATGTTCGTCGCGTTCGCCGTCATGAACCTGCTCGAGCAGCACTTCCCCGAGCTCGTGGACCTCGACTTCACCGCGCGCATGGAGAACGACCTCGACCGCGTCGCCGAAGGTGCGCTGGAGGCGACGCCCTGGTTGCACCGCTTCTACTTCGGCGACCCGGACGCGCCCAAGCACCCCGAGGACGGCGTGGCGAGCGACGGGCTCAAGGCACGCATCGGCGCAGGCTGGGAGGCGATCGACGCCCGCGAGGTGTCGTCCATCTCGCTCGGCACGGACGCGCACGGGCGCGTCGTCGCGGTGCGCGTCGGGCGCTACGGCCCCTACGTGCAGGCCGGCGACGACGAGCCGCGCGCGAGCCTGCCCGAGGACACGCCGCCCGACGAGATCGACCTCGCGGGCGCGCTCGCGCTGCTCGAGCAGGCCGAGCGCAGCGACCAGGTACTCGGCACGGACCTCGACAGCGGCCTGCCCGTCTACCTCAAGGTCGGGCGCTACGGGCCGTACGTGCAGCTCGGGCCAGACGACGCGAACGAGGACAAGCCGCGACGTGCCTCGCTGTGGCCGGACATGGACGCCGCCGCGCTCACGATCGCCGACGCGCAACTGCTGCTCTCCTTCCCGCGCACGCTCGGCCTGCATCCGCAGAGCGGCGAGCCGGTCACTGTGCAGGACGGGCCGCTCGGCCCATACGTGAAGGCCGGCAAGGAGACCCACAGCCTGCGCGACCACGAGCACCTGCGCACGGTCGACCTCGCCGCGGCGGTCGCGCTGCTCGCGCAGCCGCGCCAGCAGCGCGGCCGCCGCGCGGCGGCCGGCCCGCTCGCCGAGCTCGGCGAGCACCCGGACACCGGCAAGCCGGTGACCGTGCGCAGCGGGCGCTTCGGCCCGTACGTGACGGACGGCACGGTGAACGCGACGATCCCTGCAGGCCGCGACCCGCTGCAAATCGACCTCGACGAGGCGCTCGACCTGCTCGCGCTGCGCGCCGCGCGACTGCGCGAGCAGGGCCGCGAGCCGGCGCAAGCCCGCGCCCCCCGGCGCGC
>VGPB01000065.1 GCA_016875695.1 Chloroflexota bacterium
CGGGAGGTGCCGTTGAGCGCCGCGGCCGGCGCTGAGGAGCGCGCGGCCGCGGCGCGCGTGGATGTGGCGCCGCAGCGCCCGTGCGCGTTCGTCTCGGGGCTGCGCGTGCGCAGCGTGGTCGTCGACGTGATCCCGGAGGCGGCGGGCGTGCCGCGGCTCTCCTACCTCGTCGAGGGGCCCGACGGGACGGCGTTCAGCTTCAGCTGGACGCGGGCGGAGCTGGCGTTCCGGGCGATCCCGTAGGGCAGCCGCCACCTGTACGTGGGCGCCACCGGTGCCGCCGCCGAGGGGTTCGTCGGGCCGTCCGGCACGGGCGTGGAGTTCGCGTACCTGCGCTGGAGGCGCGGCGGGGTGACGGCCGAGCTGGCTGCGACGCTGCGCGGGCGGCTCACGCTCGGCGAGCTCGAGCGCATTGCGGCGGCGCTGGTCGCCGCCGACCGCGGGGGCCAGGCGCCGCCATAACCCGACTGCGGACGGCGGGCCGCGCTGCCGATACTAGGGGCGGACGCCCGGACTGCGGGCGAGCCGGCCACCGAGTTGCGTCATGCGTCGATCGCTCCCGCTGCTCACGGTATGGCTCGTCCTGGCGGGAGGACCAGCGCTGGCGTTCGCCTGGCTGCATGCAAACGATGCGCCGGACCACGCGCTGATGGCGCCGGCCACGCACTTCTACATCGTGAGCGTGACGGCGGTGCTGAGCGCGGCGCTCGCGCTGGTGATGATGCTCGGCGCGCGCGCCGGGGCGCCGCCATCGGGGGTCGCGCTGCTCGAGACGTACTGACGGCTGGGCCTGCACGCGGAGCTGGGCGGGGCGTTCGAGCGGTGGGAGGAGTGGACGACCGAGGTGCTGTACTCGCACCGCGCCTACCCGCTGCTCGCGTACTTCCGCTCGAGCCACGACGACTGCTCATGGGCGAGCGCGCTGGGCGCCGTGCTCGACACGGCCACGCTGACCGTGGCGCTCGGCACGGCGGTGGCGCGAGGTGAGCCGGAGCTGCTCTGCCGCACGGGCGCGCACGCCGTGGAGGGACCTGGCGCACTACTTCGGGCAGCCGCACGGGACGGAGCTGGGGGTGGAGCGGGCGGAGTTCGACGAGGCGGTGGCCACGCTCGCGAACCCGGGCTTCGACGCGAAAGACGCGGGCGCGGCGTGGACCGCGTTCGCCGAGCGGCGGGCCGCGTACGCGACGCAGCTGCACGCGCTCGCCGCGCACTTCGAGACACGGCCTGCGCGATGGTTGGACGATCGCTCGCCGGTGCACGCGCTGCACGGCTGAGCGCTGGGCGTGCGGTTTGACAGCCTCGATCGCCGGGGCTTAGATAGCGGGCGAGCGGGGGGCGAGCCAGCCTTCGTGTCTACGCGCTGGCGGGGCGGCTCTGGTCCGCGGCGCAGGCCCCCGACCACGCGGAAGTAGCACACCCCAGAGGAGGACCCGTGCCCGACGTCCTGTACGAGAAGAAGCAGAACTACGCGATCTTTACTTACAACCGGCCGGAGCGCCTGAACGCGCTGGGCGGCACGCTGATGGACGACCTGCACGCAGCGCTGCAGGACTTCCTCCGCGACCCGGAGATGCGCGCGGCGATCGTAACGGGGGCGGGTCGCGCGTTCTCGGCGGGCGCCGACCTCAAGGAGATGGCGGAGCGCAACGCGTCCGGGCCGCGGCAAGTGCCGCTAGGGCACCGCGGGCTCGACCGCTCGTTCCCGTGGGTGGACGTGCCGAAGCCGGTGATCGCAGCGGTCAACGGGCTCGCCATCGGCGGCGGCATGGAGACCGCGATGTCGTGCGACATCCGCATCTGCTCGACGGAGGCGTACTTCGGGCTGTTCGAGGTGAAGCGCGGCATTATGGCGGGCTACGGCATCCACCACCTGATGCGGCTGATCCCGGCCTCGGCGGCGTACTACACGGCGTTCACGGCGGACCGCATTAACCCCGACAAGGCCTTGGAGTGGGGCTTTGTGAGTGAGGTGGTCGCGCCGGACCGGCTGATCCCGCGCGCCGAGGAGATCGCGGCGATGATCGCGGAGAACGCGCCGCTCGCGGTGCAGGGCTCCAAGGCGATCATGCGCTCGTGGCGCACGTACGGCATCGACGACTCGCTGCAGCTCGGGCAGTGGGTGGGCGCGGTGGCGCTGAACTCGGAGGACGCGCGCGAGGGACCGAAGGCGTTTGCGGAGAAGCGCACGCCGGTGTGGAAGGGCCGCTAGCGGGGTGTTCTCGCGCTCGGCTCCGGACCGAGCGACTCGCAACCAGGCGAAGGGCCCGCCAGTTGGTGGGCCCTTCGCGTGCGAGCCATCTGCCGGCGTCAGGCCGGCGTGCTGCCAACGGCGAGCGCTGCGAGCGCCTCCTCGCCGCGCGCGAGCGCGGCCTTGACGGCCGCGACGAGCGCCCGCGCGGTCGCGGGCGTGAGCTCGACGGACACGCGCGCGTCGAGCCCGAGCGCTGGGTTCACGAAGTCGATCATCAGGGCGTGGTCGAGCGGGGCGTGGAACGGGTGGTCGTAGGCCACGTTCGCGTGCGCGACGGGGAACCAACCCAGCGCGCCCTTCGCGCTGCCGGAAAGCGCGGTCTGCTCGACGATCATCGTGCACATCGCGGTGCTCCCTCCTGCGGCGGCTAGAGCGGGCCGCCGAGGTGCTTGCCGTAGAACGCCCAGATCCGGTTCCAGCCGTCGACGGCGGCCTCCGGGCGATACATCGGGCGGTCGTGGTAGAAAAAGCCGTGCCCGGCGCCGGGGTACATGTGGAACTCGTAGGTCTTGCCGGCCGCTTTCAGCGCCTCCTCGTGCTGCGCGACCTGCGCAGGCGGGGGGCTCTGATCGTCCTCGCCGAAGAGGCCGAGCAGCGGGCAGGCGAGGCTGGGGGTGAGGTCGATCGGCGCGACCGGCGTCTTCTCGTTGAGATCGCCCGGCGCCATGACCACGCGCCCGCCCCAGCAGTCGACGGCGGCGTCGAACGCGATCGAGTGGCTGGCGACGAGCACCGTGTGCCGGCCGCCGGAGCACGTGCCGATCACGCCGACCTTGCCGTTGTGGTAGGGCAGCGCGCGCAGGTAGCGCGCCGCGCCTTCGGCATCGCCGACGACCTGCTCGTCGGCCACGCCTCCGGAGGCGCGCACGGCGGCGGCCACGTCTTCCGGCGTACCGTGGCCGTTGCGCTGGTACAGGTTCGGGCAGATCGCGATGTAGCCGTGGTGCGCGAAGCGGCGGGCGGCTTCGCGGTTCCACTCGTCCCAGCCCGGGATGTGATGGATGAGCACGACGCCGGGGTATGGGCCCGGCCCCAGCGGGCGCGCCAGGTACGCCAGTAGCGGGTCGCCGTTGTGGCCGGTGACGGTCACGGTCTCCGCGAGCATTCCCTCGTACATGTCGGTGGTGTACATCGCGCCCCCTCCGCTGCGGCCGCGCCGTCGCGCGCGGACCGGCGCGTACGGTAGTCGATCGCGCGGCCGCGCGGCCAGTGCGCCGCGCCCGCGTCAGGCGCTGCGCGTGCCCGCGAGGAATGTCGCGGGCGCCGTGATGAGCATCGCCTCCCAGTCGCGATCGCCGACGCCGAGCGCTGCGAGGCGGGGCGCACCGCCGTGGGGAGCTTGGCGGACCAGTGCGCGCGGCGGTCGCCCTCGAGCGGCGTGGGGTTGAGCCAGACGACGCCGTCGCGCAGCTCGGTGCGGACGGCCGCGACGTCATCGGCGAACGGATCGAAGGTGCAACCGCCGGCCAGGTCGAAGCGCGCGTGGTGCCAGTGGCACGTGAGGATGCCGTCGCGGAGCGTGCCGCGGTTGAGCGGGAAGCCCATGTGCGGGCGGCGGTTGTCGAGCGCGTACACGCATCCGGCGTGCACGAACAGCACAATCGCTCGCCTGCCGGCGGAGACGACGCGCGGCTGCGCGCTCTCGAGCTCAGCGAACGGGCCCATCGCGAGCATCGAGGCCGCCGTTGCGGCGCCGTCATCGCGCGCTCACGTCGGGCCGGCGCTAGCCGCGGGGCAGCCCGAGCCCGCGGGTGGCGATGATGTTGCGCTGGATCTCGTTAGCACCCCCGCCGATCGTGCCGAGGACGGTGTGGCAGTAGTTCTGCGTGAAGCGCGCGCCGAGCGGCGTGTAGCGCTCCTCCGGATCCCAGAGGTTCGCGTACGGACCGAGCACGCGCATGCCGCTGCGCGCGACCTTCTGCGCGAGCTCGGAGTTCGCGATCTTGGTGACGGACGCCTCGTAGTTGGGGACGAGGCCCGCACCCTGGATGCTGATGATGCGGAACGAGAAGTTGAACAGCACCTCCGACTCGATGTAGCGCTCCGCGAGCTCCAGGCGGCCGAGCCGGGCGCGGGGGCCCGCCTGCTCCGCCCCGCGCTCCGTGCGCAGGTGCGCGACGAGGCTGTCGAGGTAGCGGCGGTTCTCGATCGCACCGGCGATGTTCGAACGCTCGTAGTCGAGCAGCGTCATGCCGACGTACCAGCCGCGGTTTTCTTCGCCGACGAGCTGGCTGGTGGGCACGCGCACATCCTCGTAGAACGTCTCATTGGTGGCGTGTTGGAAGCCCATACTGATGATCGGGCGCACCGAGACGCCGGGCGTGCTGAGGTTGAGCAGCAGGAACGAGATGCCGCGGTGCTTGGGGGCGCCGGGGTCGGTGCGGAACATGCCGAACAGCCAGTTGGACTTGTGCGCGGTGGAGGTCCAGAGCTTCTGGCCGTTGATGACGTACTCGTCGCCGTCGCGTACCGCGCGGCACTGGAGCGACGCGAGGTCGGAGCCGGCGCCCGGCTCCGAGAAGCCCTGCGCCCAGTGCAGCTCGCCGCGCAGCGTGGGCGCGAGGAAGGTACGCTTCTGCTCGTCGGTGCCGTGCACGAGCAGCGTGGGCCCGAGCATGGTCACGCCCTGGCCGCCCACCGCCGGTGCGGCGGCGCGCGCGAACTCCTGACGCAGGATGAACTGCTCGACGGGGGTCAGCCCCGCGCCGCCGTACTCGCGCGGCCAATGTGGCGCGACCCAGTCGCGTGCTGCGAGCGCGGCGAGCCACTGCGCGGCCGCCTGCTTCGTCTCGGCGTCGCCGAGCACGTACTCGGACTGCCAGTCCTGCTCTGGGCCGAGCGGGCCACCCTGCTCGGCGATCTGCCGGTAGCGCTCCGGGAGCTGCTGCGCGATGAAGGTGCGTACGTCGGCGCGAAACGCTGCCTGAGCGGGCGTGTCGTTCCAGTCCACGATGGCGACTCCCTTGGCGTCCCCTCGCTGGGCGCGCGCCCAGGCAGGGCTACTACGAGCGTGATGCCGCTGCGTCGGCGAGAGTCTAGCACTCGCGCGGCCGCCTACGCGGGGTTGGGGCGCGTCAGTCGGCGTATGCGACGTGTTGGAGGCCACGACGGGAATCGAACCCGTGATGGAGGTTTTGCAGACCTCTGCCTTACCACTTGGCTACGTGGCCCCGCGAGGGAGCGAGGGCGTGGGGCGTGGTGCCGAGGATGAGACTTGAACTCATACGCCCTTACGGGCACCGCCCCCTCAAGACGGCGTGTCTGCCATTTCACCACCTCGGCACGAGGCTCCCGGTGCGCCGGGGCGCTGGCAGGAGTGGAGGGGCTCGAACCCCCGACCTGCGGTTTTGGAGACCGCTGCTCTTCCAGCTGAGCTACACTCCTGCGCCCGGATGGTTGAGTCTACCAAACGCTCGCACGACGGGTCACTCGCTGTGACGGGCCCGGGCTAGGTTCGTCGCCCACGTATCGCGGCGTTGGCGATGCGGAGCGCTGTCTCTGCTCCTCACTACTCGCGTGGCGGGCTCGCGACCACGTCGAAGAGGCGTCAGCCCGCCGGCCCCCCGAATTCGCGCTCGAGGCGCAGCCACGAGGCACCGGCGTCGAGGTCCGGGTAGCGCTGCGCGATCGCGTCGCGCGCGAGAGCGTGCTCGGTGCGGCCGTTCGCCGGGGCGACCAGGAGCCAGCGCACGCGCGGGTACGGGTCGTCGAGCAGCGCCGCGAAGTCGCGGTCGGGGTTCGTGACCAGGCGGCCTGGGTCGTCGATGGTCAGGACCAGCCATGCGCCGCTGCTCATGTCGATGGCGACGGGGCCGCGCGAGGCGCGGAGGTATGTAGTCAGTACAGCTAGGGGTGGCGCGTCGCGCGGGCGCCGAGGCTAGCCGTCGTCTCGCTGCTCCCGCAGGAAGCGCTCGAGGTCGCTGAGCAGCTCGTCGCTCGAGGGCAGCTCGGCGGGCGCGGCGGGCTCGCGCGCCTCGTGACTGCTCTGGTCGAACTGCTCTTCGAGCATGCGCACGTAGTCGTCGGCCTCGGCGGTGTGCTCCATCGCCTCGTCGACTTGCTCGGCGAAGGCCGCAACGCGCTCCTCGATGGGGGCGAGTGGGGTGCTGGTGCCGAAGCCGCGGTCGAGCGTGCGCACGAGCGAGACGATCGCATTCGGGTTGGCGCCCGCGTTGAGGTAGTGCGGGAGCAGCGCCCAGAGGCTGGCGTTGCGCCAGCCGAGCGCGCGCAGCCCCACGTTGAGCACGCCGATCATGCCCGTGGGCCCCTCGTAGCGCGACACGGGGATCTTCAGGCCGAACTGTTGCTCGAACGCGTCGTCGGAGGCGGAGAGCGTGACGGGCAGCGGCCGCGTGTGGGGCACGGCGGCGGGCTGTGCGCCGAGCGTGATCGTCGTGGTCACGCCGAGGGTGCGCATGAGCTCGACGATCACGTCGGTGAACATGCGCCAGCGCAGGTGCGGCTCGACGCCGACAAGTAGCAGCAGGTCGCGGTCGGCGCCGGGCGGGCGCGCGAGGTAGCAGCGGTTGCGCGACCAGTTCAGCGTGCGTTGTCCGTCCTCGAGGCGCACCTGCGGCCGCTGCACGGTGAAGTCATAGAACGGCTCGTGGTCGATCTCAGCGACGGGATGCGCGTCCCAGCGCTCGACGAGGTAGTCGAGCGTGCTCGTGGCGATGCCGGCGGCGTCGGTCCAGCCGGTGAGCGCGATGAGCAGCACCGGGTCGCGCAGCGGCGCGGCGGGCGTGTCGAGCATGCGGAGGCGTTCGTGCATGGGGCGTCCTCGCGTCAGGCGTCGCCGGGCTGCTGGGGGACGGCCGCCGCGGGCTGCGGGGCGGGCGCGGGCGCTGGTGGCGCCTCGTGAGCGGGCGGCTGGGCGGCCATGCGGCGCGCCAGCTCCTGCGGCGACACGCGCTGTAGCTCGAGCTCCGGGAGCAGCCACGCGACGATGAAGGTGACGGCGACGACGGCGGCGGCGATGAGGAAGACGCCGGCGATCGCCTCGGCCTGGCTCACGTGCGCGACGTCGAGCACCTGCGACCACGGGGCGGCGCCCGCGGGCGCGCTCTCGGCGTACGCACGCTCGACGGCCGGGGTGCCGCGGTCGTTCAAGAGCTTGCTCAGGTTGCCGGTGACCGCGGGTACGTCGGCGAGGGTGCCGCCGATGCCGTCGCGGAAGCGGTGCAGCATGATGCCGGTGAACACGGCGACGCCCAGCGTGCCGCCGATGGAGCGGAAGAACTGCACCGCGGAGGTCGCGACGCCGAGCAGCTGGTAAGGCAGCGCGTTCTGCACGATCGCTGCGAACACGGGGAACGTGAGCCCGAGCCCGAGGCCCACGAGCAGCATGGCGGGCACGAGCTGCGCGTAGGGCGTGTCGACGGTGATCCGCGCGAGCAGCAGCAACCCGCCGGTTGTGATCACCGTACCGCCGATGACGAGTCCCTTGTAGCGGCCGGTGCGCGTTATCAGCTGGCCGGCCGCGGCGGAGCCGGCGACGATCGCGAGCGAGAGCGGGATCATCAGCGAGCCAGCGCGCGCGGCGGGGATCTCCTGCGCGCCCTGCAGGTACAGCGGCAGCATGGTGATCGCGCCGAACATGCCGGCGCCGGTGAGCAGCAGGATCACCGATGAGACTGCGAACGTGCGATTGCGAAACAGTTGCAGCGGCAGGATCGGCTCGTGGGCGCGACGCTCGGCGCGCACGAACGCGGCGAGCGCTAGGACGGCCGCGGCGAACAGCGCGGCGATCTCCCACGAGCGCCACGGGTAGCGATCGCCGGCCCACACCAGCGCGAGCAGGAACGGCAGCAGCGCCGCGGTGAGCGTGACGGAGCCCCACAGGTCGAGACGCGGGCGCGCGACGCCGTGCGGGCGCGTCCACGGCATGCCGATGGCGACGACGCTGAGCGCGAGGATGCCGACCGGCAGGTTGATGTAAAAGACCCAGCGCCACGAGCTGGCGTCCGTGATCCAGCCGCCCAGCGCGGGGCCAAGCACCGACGAGATGCCGAACATCGCGGCGAATAGCCCCTGGATGCGGCCGCGCTCGAGCGGGGAGTAGAGGTCGCCCACGATCGCGAACGATGTGGCGAAGAGCATGCCGCCGCCGACGCCTTGCACCGCGCGGAAGATCACCAGCTGCAGCATCGACTGCGCGGCCCCGGCGGCGACTGAGCCGGCGATGAAGATCACGATCGCGGCGATGAAGATCGGCTTGCGGCCGAGCTGGTCGCCGAGCTTGCCGACCAGTGGCACGGCGATCGTCGAGGCCAGCATGTAGGCGCTGAATACCCAGGCGAGCAGGCCGATCCCCTGCAGGTTGGCGATGATGCGCGGCAGCGCGGTCGAGACGATGGTCTGGTCGAGCGCGGCGAGAAACAGTGCGAGCAGGGCGCCGGCGACGACGACGCGTCGCGAAGCGGGGCTTACCGCGACGGGTGCGCGTGGAGCCATCTGCCGCCTATCGTCTCGCGCGCCGGGCCGCGACTGTAACGCGCACTAGCGCGTGCGTGGGGTTCCCGCGCGCTAGTGCGTTGGGTGCCGGTATTGAGCGGCGTGGTCGGAGCCTAGGCGCGCCCGCAGCCGCAGCCGCCTCCGGAGGCGACGGCGTTCGGGGCCTCGATGGTGAAGCCTGAGCGCATCACGTCGTCGATGTAGTCGACGGTCGCGCCTTCGAGGCTCTCCGAGGATTCGGCGTCGACGATGAAGCGGATGCCGGCGATGTGCAGGACCTGGTCGGTCTCGTCCGCGGCGCCGATGGTCATGCCGAAGGACGGGCCGGAGCAACCGCAGCCGCCGCCGCGGGCGAACAGCCGCAGCCCCTTGTCGCCCTCGAGGCCGTGTTCGAGCACGAGTGCGCCGAGTTTCTCGGCGGCGCTGTCGGTCACAGTTATGAGCATGGATGTCTCCTTGCGAAGTACCCGGCCAAGGTGAGCCTAGCTCGTAGGATGCCGCCTGCGCGGCGGGGTCGCAAGCGCGGGGCCTCTACACGGCATCCCGGATGAGCGCGAGCAGCTCGTCGCCGAAGGCGCGGACGCGCGAGTCGCCCATGCCGCGCACGGCGAGCAGCGCCTGCGGGTCGCCGGGGCGCCGGGCGGCGAGCTCGCGGGCGGTGCGGTCGGTGAACAGCGTGTACG
>VGPB01000066.1 GCA_016875695.1 Chloroflexota bacterium
CGCCGTGCGCTGCGAGCACCGGCAGCAGCGCGGCCTCGCGGGCGAGCCCGGCCGTCGCACGCTCGTGGTTCGGCACGCGCACGACATACGCACCCACACGCCACGCCGCGCTGTCCCAGCCTTCGCCCAGCCACCGCGCCGCGTCGAGGTCTGTGGCGGGCGCGAGGCCCGACGCTCGCAGCGCCTCGTGGGCGCGCTCCGGCAGGCGCTGCGCGGGGGGCGGGGCCGTTAGCCTGCCTGCGCCGTTGACGGCAGCAACGCCGTGCGCCCGCCCTCGAACGCCCCGATCGCGTCGGCGTGCTGCAGCGTCAGGCCGATGTCGTCGAGCCCCTCGAGCAGGCAGTGCCGCACGAACGCGTCGATGTCGAAGTGGCGCACCCAGTCCGATCCCGCGATCGCCACCGTCTGCCGCTCGAGGCTCACGACGAGCTGCGTCGCCGGCAGCTCCTCGGCGCGCGCCATCAGGTAGTCGACGTCGGCCTGCGGCAGCTGCACGGTGAGCAGGCCGATCTTCGCGCAGTTGTTGCGGAAGATGTCCGCGAACGACGGCGCGATGATTGCGCGCACGCCGATGTCCTCCAGCGCCCACGGCGCGTGCTCGCGCGAAGATCCGCAGCCGAAGTTCGCGCCGGCGAGCAGCACCGGCGCGCCTGCGTACGCCGGGTTGTTCGTCACGAACGCTGGGTCCTTGCGCCAGTCGAAGAACGCGAACGGCCCGAAGCCCGTGCGCTCGATGCGCTTCAGAAATTGCTTCGGGATGATCTGGTCCGTGTCCACGTCCGCGCGGTTGAGCGGAATCGCGTTGCCGACGATCTCGTGTACCGGCTGCATCAGCGCATCACCTCCCGGATGTCGACGAAGTGTCCTGCGATCGCGGCCGCTGCCGCCATCTCGGGGCTCACGAGGTGCGTGCGTCCGCCGGCGCCCTGCCGCCCCTCGAAGTTGCGGTTCGACGTCGACGCGCAGCGTTCGCCGGGCAGCAGGATGTCCGGGTTCATGCCCAGGCACATCGAGCAGCCCGCGTCACGCCACTCGAAGCCCGCGTCGAGGAACACCTGGTCCAGTCCCTCGCGCTCCGCTTGTGCCTTCACCATACCCGAGCCCGGCACCACCATCGCGTGCACGGTGCTCGCGACGCGCTTGCCGCGCACCACGCTCGCGGCCGCGCGCAGGTCCTCGATGCGCGAGTTCGTGCACGAGCCGAGGAACACGCGGTCGATCGCGATCGACTGGATCGGCGTGCCCGCGCGCAGGTCCATGTACGCGAGCGCCCGCTGCGCGGTCTCGCGCGCGGCCGGCGTGGGCGCCTCGTCCGGGTCCGGGACGCGCGCCGTTACCGGCACGGACTGCGCCGGCGTCGTGCCCCACGTCACGTGCGGTTCGATCTCGCTGCCGTCGAGGCGCACCTCGCGGTCGAAGCGCGCGCCCTCGTCCGTTGGCAGCGCGCGCCAGCGCTCGACCGCCTCATCCCACGCGTCGCCCTGCGGCGCAAACTTGCGGCCCTTGAGGTATGCGAACGTCGTCTCGTCGGGCGCGATCAGCCCCGCGCGCGCCCCGCCCTCGATCGACATGTTGCACACCGTCATCCGCCCCTCCATCGAGAGGCCGCGGATCACGTCGCCGCGATACTCGATCACGTGCCCCACGCCGCCGTCGACGCCGATGCGGCGGATGATCGCCAGGATCACATCCTTCGCCGTGATCCCCGGGCCGAGCACGCCTGTGACCTCCACCGACATCGTGGCCGGCCGCGCCTGCAGCAGCGTCTGCGTCGCCAGCACGTGCTCCACCTCCGACGTGCCGATGCCCACCGCGAGCGCGCCGAACGCGCCGTGTGTCGAGGTGTGCGAGTCGCCGCAGACGATCGTCAGGCCCGGCTGCGTCAGCCCGTGCTCCGGCCCGATTACGTGCACGATGCCCTGGCGGATGTCGAACATGTCCCACAGCGGGATGCCGAACTCCTTCGTGTTCGCGCGCAGCGTCTCAAGCTGCTGCTGCGACAGCGGGTCCGGGTTCGGCAGCGCGCGATCGATCGTCGGCACGTTGTGGTCGACCGTCGCGAGCGTCAGGTCCGGCCGCCGCACGCGCCGCCCCGCGAGCCGCAGCGACTCGAACGCCTGCGGCGACGTCACCTCGTGCACCAGGTGCAGGTCGATGTAGAGCAGGTCGGGCTGCCCTTCCTCGGCCCGCACGAGGTGCTGCTCCCAGATTTTCTCGGACAGCGTCCGTGGTGTGCTCATCGCCCCTCCCTCTCTGCGTGCCGCACGGCGTAATCGCTTCATCACGGCCCTGCCGCCGCGCTGCGGCCCGGAGCTGCAGCCCGCAGGTTACTGTGTGCTCGTGGCGGCGGCGTGTCGGCGTGCCTCGGTGTTCAGGTAGCGGTTGAGCGCGTGCACGTATGCGCGCGCGCTCGCCACGAGGATATCCGTGTCCGCCGCGCGCCCCGTGTACGAGCCGCCGTCCGCCTCGATGCGGATCGTCACCTCGCCCTGCGCGTCGATGCCCTCCGTCACGGACTTCACGCTGAACTCCGTCAGCTCGTTCTGCACGTGCAGCACGCGGTTGATCGCCTGGTAGATCGCGTCGACGGGCCCCGTGCCGATCGCTGCGTCCTGGTGCGACGCGCCGTTCGGCCCCACGAGCCGCACTGTCGCCGTCGGCGCGCTGTGGTCGCCCGCCGACACCTGCACCAGGTCTAGTTGCCACTGCTCCGCCACCTGCACCGAGCTCACCTCCGCGAGGATTGCCTGCAGGTCGCGGTCGTCCACCTCGTCGCGGCGATCCGCGACCTCCTTGAACGCCTCGTACACGCGCTGGAACTCGTCCTCCCCCAGCGTCACGCCGAGGTCGAACAGTCGCGAGCGCAGCCCGTGGCGCCCCGACACCTTCGTCAGTACGATCGAACCGCCTGCCGGGATGCCGATGTCGGCCGGGTCCATGATCTCGTACGTCGCGCGCAGCTTCAGCACGCCGTCCTGGTGGATGCCCGACGAATGACGGAACGCGTTCTTGCCGACGATCGCCTTGTTCGACTGCACCGCCATGCCAGACACGCGCTCGACGAGCCGGCTCGCGTGGTAGATCTCGCGTGTGTGCACGTCCGTGTGCACGCCCAGAAAGTCGCCGCGCGTCTTGATCGCCATGATTACTTCTTCGATCGACGTGTTTCCCGCGCGCTCGCCGATGCCGTTGATCGCGCCCTCGACCTGCCGCGCGCCGCCGATCACGCCCGCGAGCGAGTTCGCCACCGCGAGCCCTAGGTCGTTGTGGCAGTGCACCGAGATGCGCGCCTTCTCGATGCCCGGCACGCGCTCCCGCACCGTGCGGATGAAGCGCTCGAACTCCTGCGGGATCGCGTAGCCCACCGTGTCCGGCACGTTGATCGTCGTCGCGCCTTCCGCGATCGCGGCCGCGAGCAGATCGTACACGAACTCAAGGTCCGAGCGCGTCGCGTCCATCGGCGAGAACTCGACGTCAGGCGTGTAGCCGGCGGCACGCGCCACCGCCGCGCGCGCCATATCGAGCACGTCCTCGCGGTTCTTGCGCAGCTGGTGCGCCATGTGGATCTCGCTCGACGAGATGAACACGTGGATACGCGGCGTCTCCGCGCGCTGCACGGCCCGCCAGCACGCGTCGATGTCGTCCGCATTCGCGCGCGCGAGGCCGGCGATCACGGGCCCCTTTATCTCGCGCGCGATCAGCGACACCGCCTCGAGGTCGCCCGGCGACGAGAACGGAAACCCCGCCTCGATGATGTCGACGTTCATGCGCGCCAGCTGGCGCGCCACCTCGAGCTTATCCTCGATCGTGAACCCGACGCCCGCCGACTGTTCGCCGTCGCGCAGCGTCGTATCGAAGATGTACACCTTGTCCGTCATCGCCCTGCCTCGCCTCGTGCGCTGCTCCCGGTGGCCACCGCGCTCGCCCTCCCAGCCGCACTCGCGGCGGAGGGCCGGGCAAGCGCGAGCAGGGCCACAGCGGTCGCCTCCCGCTCGCGCCGCGCGGCGGGGAGAGGGGGCAGGGGGGTGAGGGGTCCGCCCCAGGCGCGGCGCGTCCCGCTCACCGCTTCGCCTGGTTCAGCCAGGCCATCATCGCGCGCACTTCCTTGCCCACCTGTTCCACCGGGTGCTCCGCGTTCTGCCGGCGCAGGGCCTGGAAGTGCGGCCGGCCGGCCTGGTTCTCGAGTATCCACTCGCGCGCGAACGAGCCGTTCTGCACCTCGTCCAGCACGCCGCGCATCGTCTGCTTCACGCGCGCGTCGATCACGCGCGGCCCGCGCGTGTAGTCGCCGTACTCGGCCGTGTCGCTCACCGAGTAGCGCATGTACTCCATGCCGCCCTCGTACAGCAGGTCTACGATCAGCTTCAGCTCGTGGAACGTCTCGAAGTACGCCGACTCCGGCTGGTACCCCGCTTCGACCAGCGTCTCGAATGCCGCCTTGATCAGCGACGTGATGCCGCCGCACAGGATTACTTGCTCGCCGAACAGGTCGGTCTCGGTCTCTTCCTGGAACGTCGTCTCGAGGATGCCCGCGCGCGCCGCGCCGATGCCCTTGCCGTACGCCAGCGCCGTCTGCAGTGCCGTCTCGCTCGCGTTCTGGTGCACCGCGACGAGCGCCGGTACCCCCGCACCCTCCGTGTACACGCGCCGCACGAGGTGCCCGGGCCCCTTCGGCGCGATCATTGACACGTCGACCTCGGGCGGCGCCGCGATCTGGTTGAAGTGCACGTTGAAGCCGTGCGCGAACATCAGCGTCTTGCCGCTCGTCATGTGCGGCGCCACGTGGTCCTCGTACACCCGCCGCGTCGCCTGGTCCGGCACGAGCATCATCACCACGTCCGAGTCGCGCGCGACCTCCTCCACGCTGCCCACGGGCAGCCCCGCCGCCTGCGCCTTCGCCCACGACGGCGAGCCCGGGTACAGCCCCACCGACACCTGTACCCCGGAGTCCTTGAGGTTCAGCGCGTGCGCGTGCCCTTGCGACCCGTACCCGATCACCCCCACGCGCTTGCCGCGCAGCATGCCCAGGTCCGCGTCCTGCTCGTAGTAGATGCGTGCCACGGTGCCCCCTCGCCCTCGCCCCCCGGTTGATGTGGTCGCGTGACGTGTGCGCTACGTCGGCTCTCAGTCGCTCACGTACGGCAGGTCGCCCTCGGGGCGCCGGCCGGACTCGTGGTGGAACCGTTGCACCTCGTCGGGCTCCGCCTCCCCGACGGGAGGATGCTGCGCCGTCGTGCGCTCCCCGCGCAGCATCGCGATGCGTCCCGTACGCACGAGTTCGAGCACGCCGTACGGCTCGACGTTCGCGATGAACGCGGACAGCCGCTCCTCCGCCGCCACGATCTCGACGACGACCGTCGTCGGCGATACGTCCACGACGTGCGCGCGGAAGATGCCGACGAGGTCGAGTAGCGCGTGCCGCTGCTCCGTCGTGCAGCGTACCTTCACCAGCGCGAGCTCGCGCATCACCGCCTCGGCGCTCGTCAGCTGCTCCACCCGGACGACGTCGATGAGCTTGTAGAGCTGGCGCTGCACCTGGTCGACGATGCCGCCCGCGCCCTCGTCCTCTACGACAATTGTCATGCGCGAGATGCCGGCCTCCTCGGTCGTGCCGACGGCGAGCGAGTCGATGTTGAACCCGCGGCGCCGAAACAGCGACGCGACGCGGTTCAGCACTCCCGGGCGGTCCTCCACGAGCGCGACCATCGTGTGCTTCATCGCGCCACTTCCTGCTGCTCGCGCGGCGCCTCGACGGTCTCGCGGAGCGCGGCGCCCGCCGGCACCATCGGCCACACGTTGCCCTCGGCCTGCACCTGGAAGTCGAGGATCACCGGTCCGGGGTGCGCGTTCGCCGCGCGGATCGCGTCGTCCACCTGCTCGGGCCCCGTCACGCGCAGCCCCATGATGCCGTACGCCTCGGCGAGCTTGACGAAGTCCGGCTGCGACATCGCCACGCTCACGTAGTTATCCTTGTAGAACAGTTCTTGCCACTGGCGCACCATGCCCAAGTAGCCGTTGTTCATGATCGCCATCTTCACCGGCAGCTGCTCGTCCACCATCGTCGCGAGCTCCTGCAGCGTCATCTGGAAGCCGCCGTCGCCGCAGATCGACCACACTGCCGCGTCCGGTCGTGCGACCTGCGCGCCGAGCGCGGCCGGCACCTCGAAGCCCATCGTGCCGAGCCCGCCGGACGTGATGAGCTGGTGCGGGTGCGTGAAGCGCATGTGCTGTGCCGCCCACATCTGGTGCTGCCCCACGCCCGTCACGATCACCGTGTCATCCGCGTTCACCGCCGAGATGCGGCTCACGACCTGCTGCACCGACAGTTCCGGTCCGCTCGGGATCGCCATCGAGTGCGCGTGCTCCGCGCGCAGGTCGTCGATCCAGCGGATCCACGGCACGTGCGTGCGTTGGGCGACCGCCGCCGTGAGCGCGGCGAGCGCCAGCTTCGCGTCGCCGACGATCGGCGCCACGGTCGTGATGTTCTTGCCGTGCTCGGCGGGGTCGATGTCGATGTGCACAACCTGGGCCGTGGGGTTGAAGTCCGCGAAGCGCCCGAGCGCGCGGTCGTCCATGCGGTTGCCGATGCCGATCACGACGTCCGCCGTTGAGGCCGCGTGGTTCGCCTCGTACGAGCCGTGCATGCCCAGCAGCCCGTACGCGAGCGCGTGGTCCGTCGGGATCGACCCCAGGCCGAGCAGCGTGTTGAGCACGGGCGTGCCCGTCTTCTCCGCGAACGCGCGCAGCTCCGCCGACGCGCCGCTGAGGATCACGCCGTGGCCCGCGATGATGATCGGCCGCTCGGCCGCGTCGATGATCGCCGCCGCGCGCGCGATCTGCGCGGGGCCCGGCTGCGGGCTCGGGTCGTAGCCGCGGATCACCACGCGCTCCGGCCACACGAACGCCGTCTCCTCCTGGAATACGTCCTTCGGGATGTCGATGTGCACCGGGCCCGGCCGCCCCGTCGTCGCGATGTACGCAGCCTCCGAGAACGTGTACGCCAGGTCCTCGGCGCGCATCACGAGGTAGTTGTGCTTCACGATCGGCGTCGTGATGCCGGTGATGTCCGCTTCCTGGAAGCCGTCCTTGCCCAGCAGGTTGCGCGCGACGTTGCCCGTTACGAATAGCGTCGGCACCGAGTCCATCATCGCGTTCGTGATCGCGGTGACGAGGTTCGTCGCGCCGGGCCCCGAGGTCGCGAGCGCGCAGCCGAGGCGCCCCGCGGCGCGCGCGTAGCCGTCGGCCGCGTGCCCGCCGCCCTGCTCGTGGCGCACGAGGATGTGCCGCACCTCCGGGTGCGCCGGGAAGCGATCGTATAGCGGCAGCACCACGCCGCCCGGGTACCCGAAGACTACGTTCACGCCGATGCGCTTCAGGCTCTCGAGCACGATGTCGGCGCCGCTCATGCGCTGGCCGTTCTGGGCTTGGCTCACGGTCGGACTCCTCGGTTCGAGCTACGGTGGGCTCCGAGCTCGTGGTCGCGAAGGGCTGGGGTGCCTGCCGGGACGGCAGACGCACGGCGGCCCGGCACGCGGGCCGTTCGGCGACGACCGCGCCATGAGTAGCCCACGGCGCGCCCGTCGCCTAGCTAAGTACGAGGAGGAGTGCGAGCAGGCCGCCCGCCGCGGGGGCGGGGGCCAAGGGGAGCGTGCGGCGACCCGTCGAGGTGGCTCGCATTGTTAGATGAGTATTGTGGCGGCGGGCGGGGGCCGTCAACCCGAGCGCCGCGGGCGCCCGCCCCTGGGGTGCTTCAGCCCGGGAAGGGGCGGGGCGAGCGCGCTGCCTCGGCGCCACCATGGTGGCGAACAAGCCGCGCAAGCTTCCCTGAAAGCTCGAGTGCTGCGACCGCGATAGCCGCTGGCACCGGTGCGCCCTGCCGTCGCAGCGCGCAGGGAGTGCGAGGGGCGCAGCCCCTCGCAGTAGAAAGGGTGGGTGGGTGGGTCCCCCGGCCCGGAGGGTCGTCCCCAGCTGTGGGCCGGCGCGTCCTCACTCCGCCACCGTCGAGTCCGGATGCAGCCCGCGCCACGCGAACCAGTACGCCTGCAGCCGCGGCAGCGCTGGCAGCTCGCCGCCGTGCACCGTGTGCACCAGCGCGTGCTCGCGCATCGCCCAGCGCTGGTTGTGCTCGTCGATCGCGAAGAACTTGCGGCCTGAGCCCTCGACGCCGGTGAAGCGCAGCGCGCCGACCTCGTACGCGGCGGCGGCGAGTCCGGCGCCCTCGTTCAGCAGCAGCACGCCGCGCCCGTCCACCTGCTCCTGCACCAGCCGCCGCCGCGCGAGCAGCGCGAGCGGGTACGCGCGCGTCTCGCGGCCGGCGACTATGCCGAGCACCGGCTCCTTCGCCGCCAGCGGTCCGGGCGCTGGCGCAGGGAAGCGCGGCTCGCGCAGCGTCAGCTCGTCGCGTACCGCCCCCCCCGACGCGTAGTCGCGCACCACGCCCGTGTCGAGCGTGAGCACCGTTGTCTCCGGGTGGCGCGCCGCCCAGTCGGCCCAGCTCGTGACGAAGAGCGCCAGCGGTGTTCCCAGCTGCGGTTGCTGGTCGTCCGCGCCCACCTGGCCCCATCGCCGGCCGCTGAGTGCGTCCCACAGCGCGTGCGCCCTGCTATCGAACAGTAGCGTGCGCCCCCAGAGCGCGAGCCCGGCCGTCCCATACAGACGCGGGTCGCCGTCAGCCCGTCGGAACGCTGCCGCGCCGCCGCACGACAGGCAATGCGCGAGCACGATCGGCGCCTCGCCGATCGTGTCGTGCACTACGCCGTGCCACGCGACCACGCGTTCCGGGTACGCCCGCGCCTCGCTCCCCACCACAACGCCGTACACCACGTCGCCGTCCGCGAGGTACCGCTGGTGCTCGCGCTCGACGTGCGGTGGGGCGGCCAGCGGCCGCGACGCGTTCGGCTGTACGCCGGTCCACGTGAGCCGCTCAAGCAGCCCCGAGTGCGCGTCGTCCTGCAGCGGCTCGAGCAGCTGCGCGAACGTCGGCGTCTGTTTCGGCGTCGCGGTGAGCGCGAGCAGCCCCGCCTTCCACGCAGCGTAGCCCGGCAGCGCAGGCGCGCGCGTGCGCGCCGCCGCGAACGTCGACCACGCGCGCGCGTCCGGCAGCGATTCCCCCGTCAGCCGCGTCAGCGCCGCGCGCACTGCGTCGCCCCAGCCCACGTCCACCCATAGCAGGTCGACTAGCGGCCAGATCACGCGCGCGTCGCCCGACCGCCCGAGCGCGCCGATTGCGTCCAGCGCGTCCGCGCTCGGCGGCAGGCAGCTACGCGCGC
>VGPB01000067.1 GCA_016875695.1 Chloroflexota bacterium
CGAACCCCGCGAGCGCGCCCGCGCGCTGCATGCGGCCGCGCCGCGCGCGCACGGCTGCCGGGCTGCGCGGGGGTCGCACGCGCATGTCAGCCCTTGAGCGGCACGAGCAGCGCTTGCAGCGAGTTGTTGCCGTCCTGGGACTCCGCGATCTCATTCGCGGGGTCGAGCTCGAGGCGGTACGAGCCCGGCGCGTCGATGACGAGCGGAGTGATGATGGTGGCGGCGCCGCCAGGCGCGAGCGTGGTGGGGCCGATGCGCAACACGCCCACGAGCTCGCCCGCCAGCGTGCTCACGTGCAGCGCGATCGATGCGTCGCGCACGGGCGCGGCGCCGAGGTTGCGCAGGCCGACCGCGAGCCGCCCGCCCTGCAGCAGCAGCGCCTCGGTGGGCACGATGTCCGGGAGCGCGCGCAGGTCGTCGCGCGGCGCGCCGCCGGCCGCGGCGGTCGCGGTGGCTGGGGGCAGCGCCGTCACCGCCTCCTCGCCGAGGCCGAGCGCGAGCGCGCGTACCCAGCCGCGCGCGGCGCCACCGGCGGGATACGCCACCAGCAGCCACGCGCCGTCCTCGCTGCGGCCGTGTAGCGATGCGGTGCCGCCCGCCGGGAGGATCGCCAGCACGTCGGCGGCGCGGTCGGGCCAGGCGTAGACGTTGGCGGTCGCAGGCGCACGCACACCGGGCGCGACGGTCGCGGTGGGCGTAACGTGCGGCGCGGGTTCGGCGGCGGTGGAGGCGGGAGCGATGCGGTCGCGCAGCACGATCGCGGCGATCGCGAACGCCGCCAAGATGACGATCGCGGCGCCGACAAGCAGCGGAGCGCGTGCTGAGTCTGCCGTGTTCGAACTCCCGGGGCCCGCCGCCCGCGCGTATTGTAGCGCACGGGGCCGGCCGTCCCGGCCCGCATCGCGCGCGGCTCTACGTGGCGAGTCCCAGCGCCTCGGCGCGTCGCGTCGCGAAGCCGTCGGTCATGCCGGACACCCAGTCGGCTGCGCGCCGCCATGGCGGGTCGCCGGGGAGCGACCACCCCTCGATCTGCTCCGGGTGCGCGCGGTAGTGCGCGAACAGCGCGGCCACCACACGCTGCCCGCGGCGAGCATCGCGCAGCGTGCCCTCGACGAGGTACACGCGCTCGAACATGAACGCGCGTAGCACGTCGGTCGCCGCGAGCACGCCCGGGCTGAGCGCGATGCCGCCCTCGCC
This sequence comes from Chloroflexota bacterium, assembly GCA_016875695.1. GTDB lineage: Bacteria > Chloroflexota > Dehalococcoidia > UBA2979 > UBA2979 > SHYP01. The sequence goes on from VGPB01000067.1 coordinate 1,198, forward strand.
GCCGGCGGCCGCAGGCAGCGAGCGCTTAACGCAGTCCGTGACGAGCGTGCGGATGCGCTCGGCCGACGAGCTGCCGAGCGTGCGCCGCACCTCGGCGGGCAGGTCGGGCTCGGCGATGAGCCCGGCGCGCCGCGCGTCGTCGATGTCGTGGTTGAGGTAGGCGATCGAGTCGGCGAGCTTGACGATCTGGCCTTCGAGCGTGGCGGGCGTGCCCCAGCCCTCGGCGGCGACGGAGACGCGCTCCTTCGAGTGCTTGAGGATGCCGTCGCGCGTCTCCGGCATAAGGTTCAGGCCGCGGCCGCCGCGCGCCAGCAGCTCCACGATGCGCAGCGACTGCTCGTTGTGGCGGAAGCCGTCCGGCAGCAGGCGCGCGAGCTGCTCCTCGCCGGCGTGGCCGAAGGGCGTGTGGCCGAGGTCGTGCGCGAGCGCGATCGCCTCGGTGAGGTCCTCGTTGAGGTTGAGCGCGCGCGCGATGGTGCGCGCCACCTGCTGCACCTCGATGGTGTGCGTCATGCGGGTGACGACGTGATCGGAGTCCGGCGCGACGAAGACCTGCGTCTTGTGTTTCAGGCGGCGGAACGCGGTCGTGTGGATCACGCGGTCGCGGTCGACCTGGAAGGCGAGGCGCAGCGGGTCGGGCGCTTCGAGGCGAGTGCGGCCGGGCGAGCTGCGTTCGCGCGTGGCGGCGGGCGCGAGTGCCTCCTCGCGGTCGAGCAGGCGCGCACGGACCAAGGGGAGCATGCGACGAGTGTGGGCGGCGCGCGTGATTGCACGCAACTTCGCCCCGTACGCACCCGCGGCGGCCGCCGGGCGAACTGGGCGGCGCACTTATAATGCGGATGTCAGCCCCGGAGGGCCGTCCTGCTCCGGGGACCCGGCACGAAGCTATAACCGGAGGCCAACGGCCGGCGCCCAGACTCGACCTGTTGAGAGGCGGCAAGCATGACCGCGACCGCGCCCCGAGAGTCCCAAGCCGACTGCACGGCTCACCCGCCGGTGTACCGCTTCGGCGGCGGCGCGGCGGAGGCAGACGGACGGATGAAGGAGCTGCTGGGCGGCAAGGGCGCCGGCCTGGCTGAGATGAGCCGCGTCGGCATCCCCGTCCCGCCCGGCTTCACCATCACGACCGAGGTGTGCAACGCGTACTACGCCGGTGGGGCGACGTTTCCGGCCGGGCTGGCCGAGGAGGTGCGCGCCGGCGTCGCGCACATCGAGCAGATCGTCGGTAGCGGCTTCGGCGACCTGCAGAACCCGCTGCTCGTCTCCGTGCGCTCCGGGGCGCGCGTCTCGATGCCCGGGATGATGGACACGGTGCTGAACCTGGGCTTGAACGACGCGACCGTCGAGGGCCTCGCGCGCGTGTCCGGCAACGCGCGCTTCGCGTACGACTCCTACCGGCGCTTCGTCGCGATGTACGGCGATGTGGTGCTGGGGCTCAAGCCGGCGAGCGACCGCGAGCACGACCCGTTCGAGGTGCTGCTGGACGCGCGCAAGCAGGCCCGCGGCGTGGCGCTCGACACCGAGCTCGACACGGCCGACCTGCGGGCGCTCGTGGGCGAGTACAAGGCGCTGATCCGAGAGCGCCTCGGCGTGGACTTCCCGGAGCAGCCGTGGGACCAGCTGTGGGGGGCGATCGGCGCGGTGTTCAGTTCCTGGGAGAACCCGCGCGCGGTGGCGTACCGCGGGATGTATGGCTACCCCTCGAGCTGGGGCACGGCCGTCAACGTGCAGGCGATGGTGTTCGGGAACCTCGGTGACGACTGCGCGACCGGCGTGGTGTTCACGCGTGAGCCGGCGACGGGCGAGCGCCGCCTGTATGGCGAGTACCTGCTGAACGCGCAGGGCGAGGACGTGGTGGCTGGCGTGCGCACGCCGCAGCCGGTGGGTCGCACGGCGGGTGCGCCGGGCGGCGAGTCGCTCGAGGAGCTGATGCCGCAGGCGCACGCCGAGCTCGCCGAGGCGTGCGCGCGGCTCGAGGCGCACTTCGGCGATATGCAGGACGTCGAGTTTACGGTGCAGCAGGGGCGGCTGTGGATCCTGCAGACACGCTCCGGCAAGCGCACCGGCCGCGCGATGGTGCAGATCGCCGCGGACCTAGTGGCGGAGGGCGCGATCGACGAGCGCGAGGCGCTGCTTAGGCAGGAGCCGGAGAAGCTGGACGAGCTGCTGCACCCGACGTTCGACCGCAGCGAGCTCACGCACGTGATCGCGCGCGGCCTCGGCGCGTCGCCGGGCGCGGCCGTCGGCCGCGTGGTGTTTAGCGCCGACGATGCCGCGCAGTGGGCAGAGCGCGGCGAGGCGGTGATCCTCGTGCGCGCGGAGACCAGCCCCGAGGACGTGGTGGGCATGCGCGTGGCGCGCGGCATCCTGACGGCGCGCGGCGGCGCGACGTCGCACGCGGCCGTCGTGGCGCGCGGCATGGGGAAGTGTTGCGTGACCGGCTGCGGCGCGCTGGACATCGATTACCACGCGCAGTCGATGCGCATCTCCGCTGCGGACGGCAAGCCCGTCGTGGTGCGCCAGGGCGACACGATCTCGCTCGACGGCGCGACGGGCGAGGTGATGCTCGGCGCGGTCGCGCTGCGTGACCCGGTGCTGCCGGACGCGTTCGAGCGGTTGATGCGCTGGGCGGACGACGCGCGGCGGCTGCGCGTGCGCGCGAACGCCGACACGCCGGAGGACGCCGCGCTCGCGCGCCAGTTCGGCGCGGAGGGCATCGGCCTGTGTCGCACGGAGCACATGTTCTTCGGCGAAAACCGCATCCTCGCGGTGCGCCGCATGATCCTCGCAGACGACGAGCGCGGGCGGCGCGCCGCGCTCGCGGACATCCTGCCGATGCAGCGTGACGACTTCCGCGGCATCCTGAGCGCGATGGAAGGCTTCCCGGTGACCATCCGCCTGCTGGACCCGCCGCTGCATGAGTTCCTGCCGCAGCAACCGGCCGAGATCGCGGACGTCGCGGCCGCGCTCGGCGTCGCGCCGGCCGAGGTGGCGCGTCGCGTCGCGGCGCTGCACGAGTTCAACCCGATGCTGGGGCACCGTGGCGTGCGCCTCGCGGTGACGTACCCCGAGATCTACGAGGTGCAGGTACGCGCGATCATGGAGGCCGCGTGCGCGCTGGCCGCCGAGGGCGTGCGCGTGGTGCCCGAGATCATGATTCCGCTCGTCGGCCTGCAGGACGAGTTGCGCATGGTGCGCGCGAGCGTCGTCGCCGTCGCCGAGAGCGTCATCGCCGAGATGGGCGTGTCGGTCGAGTTCACTGTCGGCACGATGATCGAGCTGCCGCGCGCCTGCGTCGTGGCGGATACGATCGCGGAGTACGCGGACTTCTTCTCGTTCGGCACTAACGACCTGACGCAGACCACGTTCGGGCTGTCGCGCGACGATGCGAGCCGCTTCCTGCCGGCATACGTCACGCAGGGGCTGCTGCCGCGCGATCCGTTCGTCGAGCTCGACCGCGAAGGCGTAGGCGGGCTGATCCGCATCGGCATCGAGCGCGGGCGCAGTGTGCGCCCGGGCCTGAAGATCGGCATCTGCGGCGAGCACGGCGGCAATCCCGCGTCGGTGGAGTTCTACCACGAGCAGGGCTTCGACTACGTGTCGTGCTCGCCGTACCGCGTACCGATCGCGCGACTGGCCGCCGCGCACGCCGCACTGGCCGGCGCTGAGACGATGCTCCGCGCCGACTGACCGCCGCGCTAACCCGGCCGGATGCCCCTGAGCTGCAGGTAGCCGATCATCCACAGCTGGCCGACGGTGGCGGGGAGGGCCAGCGCATCGATCAGCGCGCTGGGGGCGTCTGCGACGCCGTAGTGGACGACAGCGCTGAGCATGTAGATGACGCCGCCGGCGACGAGCACCCAGCCGCGCGCACGGGAAGCGGCTCGAGACCATGGCGGCACAGCCCATGGGGATGAGCCAGAGCCCAAAGAACAGCGCGCTCACGCCCCAGGCGTTGCTGTTCAGCTCCTGCAGCAATCCAACGGTGGCCATGAATGATGTGGCGCCGGCCATGATCCCGGCCGCGTTGACGAGGCCGAACGCGGCGGTGGCGGCGCCGGCCACGGGGTGCACGCTGCGCAGCGGCTTGTAGAACCAGCTTGCGGCGAGCGCCTGCGTGACGACGACGCCCATCTCGGCGAGCACGCCGAGGCGGGCGAGCGTATCGCGCTCCTCGAGGTTCGCGAGCGTCGTGGCCGAATCACCCTCGATGAAGAGCTCCGGGCGGACAAGCATCTGCCTCACGAGGCCGGTGATCGCTAGCCCGAGGTACCAGAACCCGGCCGTGCGAGCCACCGCTCGCAGATCCGGAGCGCGCTCCGCGGCGGTCGCGGGGCGTTCTGCCGGTGCTGCGATTATCGCTCCCTCGCTTCAGCTGCCGGTTCGTGGGCCGAGTCCGAGCGCTCAGCGTCGCGTGGCGCGACGGGGCGCGCGGCGGGCGAAGGGCCCGCGTCCGAGCGTGCGTTGGTACTGCCTCGCTGGCCGCCGCGCGCTACTCGACGGTGACGGTCTTGGCGAGGTTGCGCGGCTGGTCGACGTCGCAGCCGCGTTCGAGCGCGACGTAGTAGGCGAGCAGCTGCATCACGACGGCCGCCACGAACGGCACCAGCAGCTGGTCGGTATCCGGCAGCGTGAGCATGTCGTCGGCGAGCGCACTCAGGCTTGCGTCGCCTGCGGAGACGATCGCGACGACGCGACCGCGGCGCGCCTTCAGCTGCTGGATGTTCGAGCGCATCTTGTCGCGCAGCTCGTCCGAAGGTGCGAGCGCGACGGTTGGCATGCGCTCGTCGATGAGCGCAATCGGGCCGTGCTTCATCTCGCCGGCGGCGTAGCCCTCGGCGTGCAGGTAGCTGACTTCCTTCAGTTTGAGCGCGCCTTCCAGCGCGAGCGGGAAGGAGAGGCCGCGGCCGAGGAAGAGGAAGTTCTCGTAGGCGGCGTAGCGCTTCGCGAGCTGTTCGATGGCAGGCGCGAGGAGTAGCGCCTCGCCCACGGCGGCCGGCAGGTGCAGCGCGCCGGCGACCTGCGCCTCGGCCTCGGCGGGGTCGAGCGTGCCACGCGCACGGCCGAGGTGCAGCGCGATGGCGTGCAGCGCCACCATCGCGCCGGTGAAGCACTTCGTGCTGGCCACCGCGATCTCGGGCCCCATGCGCATGTAGATCGTGCCGTCGGCGACGCGCGTGGTCTGCGCGCCCGGCGTGTTGCACACCGTGAGCTGCGCGCAGCCGGCGCGGCGCGCGACCTCCATCGCGGCGAGCAGATCGACCGTCTCGCCCGACTGTGACACGGAGATGACGAGCGTGTGCTCGTCGAGGATCGCGCGGCGGTAGCCGAACTCGGCGGCGTTGTCGACCTCGGCGGGGATGCGTGCCAGGCGCTCGATGTAGTGGCGCCCGACCATCGCGGCGTGCCACGACGTGCCCATGCCGATCAGCACCACGCGCGTGAACTGGCGCACGCGCTCGGCGTCGAATGGGAAACCCTCGAGCGCCACATGCGCGGGCGCGAGCAGGTAGCGCCCGCGCACGGCGTCGAGCAGGCCGTCCGGCTGCTCCCAGATCTCCTTGAGCATGAAGTGCTTGTAGCGCCCCCGCACGGCCGCGATCGGATCCAGGGTCTGCGCCTCGAAGGGGCGATCGAGCGGCTCGCCGGCCAGCGTGCAGAAGCTCGCCGCGGCCGCGCGCACGTCGGCGAGCTCGCCCGGCTCGAGGAACGCGACCTCGCGCGTGTGCGGCAGCAGCGCGGCGAGGTCCGACGCGACGAAGTGCTCGCGCTCGCCGCGCCCGACGACGATGCCGCCAGCGTTGCCGACGCGCACGGCCACCAGCCGCCCGGGCTCGTCGCGGTCGATAGCGACTAGCGCGTACGCGCCGGTTGTGCGCGCGACGGCGTCGCGGACGGCCGCCGGCAGATCGCGCCCGGCCTCGAGCGCGTCAGCGATGAGGTGGGCGAGCACCTCGGTGTCGGTGTCGGACGCGAAGTGCCGTCCGCGCGCGAGCAGCGCCGTACGCAGCTCCTCGTAGTTCTCGACGATGCCGTTGTGCACGATCGCCACGCGGCCGGAGGGGTCGAGGTGGGGGTGGGCGTTGGCGTCGGTGGCGGCGCCGTGCGTGGCCCAGCGCGTGTGGCCGATGCCCGCCGCGGCCGCTGGCAGCCGGCCCTCGACGCGCGAGGCGAGCTGGTCGATCTTTCCGGCGGCGCGGGCGACGAAGAAGCTGCTGCCGTGGTCGAACAGCGCGAGCCCTGTGGAGTCGTAGCCGCGATACTCCAGACGGCGTAGCGCCTCCATGATCAGCGGGCCGGCGGAGCGCTCGCCCGTGTAGCCGATGATGCCGCACATCGCTGCCTCCGAGGCTGCGGCCGAGGCGCTTGCTGCGTTCTACGCTAGCCGCGCGGCGCGGGTCGCGCCAGCGCGTGCGCGCGATCACTACGCGGTCGGCGGGCGTGCCGAAGCGCGCGCGACGACGGGCACGCTTCCTGCTGGGCCGGCGTACGCGCCACGTCGGGCCTCCGGTAGGAGCGCCGCGATGCGGCGCATCAGCTCGTCGGTGGCGAGCTCGGCGCGGTGGGGGGCGCCCTCGGGCGTGGCGAGCGGGGCGGGCGTGCCGAACACGACGCGAATGCGCGGCCGCCGGCCGCGTAGCCAGGCGAAGAAGACGCCGGGCAGGCGGATCTGCTCGGTGCCCGTGATCGCGACCGGGAGCGCGGGCGCGCCGGCCAGCAGTACGACTGTGGCCGCCCCGGGCAGCGCGGCGTGCAGCACGGTGTCGCGCGAGCGCGTGCCCTCCGGGAACATCAGCACGGCCTGCCCGTCGCGCAACAGCCCGCGCGCGACGCGCAGCGCGCCGACGTCCGCGGAGAAGCGCCGTACGGGGAACGCGCCGAAGGCCCAGAAGTACCACCCAATGAGCGGGACCTCGAACAGCTCGCGTTTCGCCATCGGGTGCAGGCGGCGCGGCGACAGCGCGGTCACCAGTGGCGAATCGAACAGGTGCAGGTGGTTCGCGACGAGCACGACCGCGCCCTCGCGCGGCACGTGTTCGGCGCCGACGACCTCGAGGCGCGCGAAGGTGCGGGCGAGCACGCGCGAGAGCCTGGTGCCGAGCGCGTAGGCCGCGCGCCCGACCGCGCGGCTCAGCGCCGCCTTCACGGCTCGTTGGCCGCGCGGTACGCCTGCGCGCATAGCTCGACGACTTCGTCGATGCCGAGCGCGTCGGTGTCGATGATCACGGCGTCGGGCGCCGCCTGCTCGCGGTGCAACGCGCGGTGTCCGGTGGCGTCGAGTTCGTCGCGGCGCCGCGTCTCGTCGAGCACCCGCTCGAACGTCGACGGCCGCCCGGCGTCGAGCTCTTCGCCGAGGCGGCGGCGCGCGCGCACCTCGCTCGAGGCTTCAAGGAAAAACTTCGCGCGTGCTTCGGTGAGTACGCGCGTGCCGATGTCGCGGCCGGCCATCACGATCGGCGCGCGTGACGCGATCGTGCGCTGCCGTTCCACGAGCACATCGCGCACGTCGGCGATGCGCGAGACGAGCGGCACCGCGCGCTCGATTTCGGGCGTGCGCAGCAGCGCGTTCACGTCGTCGCCGTTGAGCAGCACGGCTGGCTGTGAGGGCTCGGTCCAGCGCATATCGAGCTGTGCATCGCGCACGACGGCGAGCGCGGCCTGCTCGTCGAGCGGGTCGATGCCGGCTCGCAGCACGGCGAGCGTGCAGGCGCGGTACATCAGGCCGGTATCGACGAAGCCGAGGCCGAGCCGCTCCGCGAGGGCGCGGCCCACGACGCTCTTGCCGGCGGCGGTGGCGCCATCGATCGCGACGCTGCGGGCGAGTGCGTCCGTGGCGATGGCAGCGCCTCCAGCGGTGGCGGGCACGGTGTTGGCAGGCAGGGCTGCGGCGGCGCCTGATGATACGGAGGCGTCTGCGGCAGGGTCCAGCGCGGGCGGTGCGAGGCCGACGAGCACGCGCAGACGCGCGGCCTCGCCGGCCGTCAGCGGGCGCGCCTGCCCGGGCGCGAGCGAGCCGAGGCGCACGCCGCCGAACTCGGTGCGCACGAGGCG
>VGPB01000068.1 GCA_016875695.1 Chloroflexota bacterium
GCCATGCGGCGGTGGCGGCCGCGCCGGCGCCGAACGGCGGCCCGGTAAGAGGGTGGCCGCAGCGCGCGCAGAACGCGTCGTCGTCGCGCGCCTCGCGGCCGCAGCGCGTGCAGAGCTGTGCCATCGACGTCCCTCCGGTCGCCGCGTGCGCCGACATCGTCGCCCACGCGCCCGCATGGCACGAGCGCGGTCGCGGGTGCTAGGCGCCCGGCGGCGGGGGTAAGACGTCGGCGCGCGCCATGAATTCCTCGTGCTGCAGGTCGGCCTCCGCGGCGCGCCGCACGAGGTCCAGCAGCCGGCCGCGGAACGCCGTCTCGACCTCCGGGCCGACGCTGCGCGCGTAGGTCGCGAGCACGCGCCCACCCTGGATGGGCAGCGCGAACAACGGCTGGATCAGCGGCGTCGTCCACGCCACGTGCGCCTCGAACTGCTCGTCGCCGGCGAGGTGGAACGTCACCAGCTCGTGCCACGCGCCGTGCGTGGAGCCAGCGCCGAGGCTGTGCATCGCGCGCGCGGAGGGCTCGCCGATCGCCGCGAGCCGCTCGGGCAGCGAGGGCCAGGCGCCGGCGGCGCCGGGCGGCGGCACGTCGGCGGGGGTCAGGGCGGCGAGCCGGAGCTTGTGCTCGATGGCGCGGCGCGCGCGCTGCTCCATCGGCAGCTCATCGCCGCGGCGCAGCTCGCGGTTGCGCGCGAGGTGGTCGAGCAGCTCGCGATCCGGGCGCAGCGCCTCGACAACGAACGCCTGCGCGCGCTCGGGCCCGCCGCGCAGCAGGTACGCGAGGTCAACGACCGACTCGAAGAGCAGGCGATCGAACAGCGCCTGCAGCTCGCCGTGGCCGGCGAAGGTGCCGACGAGCAGGGCGCGCGCGTACTTAACGATGCGCACGACGAGGCCGCGCCGGATCGCGGCGTCGCGCCCCACGTCGTCGGCGGCGCGCACGCCCGCGAGCAACGCGGCGAGCTCGCCGAACTCGGTGGCGAGGCCGACGGCGACGTGGCGGAACGGCTCGTCGGAGCGCGCGTGCTCGAGCGCCCGCCGGTCGACGAGCTCCGGCACCGGCCACGCGCCGTCCGACGGGAGCCCCGTCACCGCCATGTGCGCGACCTCCTCGCCGCCCCGGCGTGCACGCCGGGGCGCAGCGCCGAGCCTACAGCAGCGGGCGCCCGTGCTCCGCGATCTCGGCATCGCGCTCCGCGCGGCGCAGCGCCTCGCCGGAGCAGCCGAGCGCGCGCAACTCGCGCTCGAACATGTCGCGCGCGTGCACGGCCTGCAGTAGCTCGGCGCGCGTGAAGGCGCCGCCGGTGTCCTGCACCACGGCGTGGTAGCGCCGCCACTCACGGTAGAGCGCGCGGCACTCCTCGCCATGCTCGTGCCCAAGCGCGAACGCCGCCGCCTCCGCCATGGTTCGAGTCTACGGCGGCGGGATGAGCCGCGCGCTTAGCGCGAGCCCTCAGAAGAGGCGCTTGGCGAGGCCGAGCACGCCCTGGCTCCACGGCACGCGGTGGGTGACGCCGCTCTGGTGCGCGAAGCGGTCGAGGTTCGCAACGTACCAGCGGTAGTTGCGCAGCAGCGCTTCGCGGTTGGAGTAGCGCGGGGTCCACCCGAGCACGCGTTACGCCTTCTCAATATCGAGCGCGCGGGTGTACCGAGCGTGGGCCGCGCGTCCACGCTCGACCGGCACGCCTAGCGCGCGGCCTGTGCGAGCAACTGGCGGCCGATCACCTTGAGCTCGAGGATCGGCTTCACGCCCTCGAAGATCGGCAGCACGAGCGCGTCGACGACGTAGCGCGAGACCGGGTCCTCCTCCGAGTAGCCCCAGCCGCCGTGCAGCTGCTGGGCGGCTTGCGAGGTTTCGACGGCCACGTCGCAGGCGAGCAGCTTCGCCATGGGCGCCTCCATGCCGCGGCTGTCGAAGCCACGCGCGGCGGCGTATGTGAGCTGGCGCGCGGCCGCGAGGTGGGTCGACATCACGCCGATGCGGTGCTGGGTGAGCTGGTACTCGGCGAGCGGCAGTCCGAACTGGCTACGCTGCACGACGTACTGGCAGGCCTTCTCGAGGGAGGCCTGCGCGACGCCGATAGCGCGGCCGCCGGTCTGCAGGCGCGCCGCGGCGAAGCCGCCCATCTGCACGAAGAAGCCCTGTCCGATGCCCGCGTCTTCGCCGACGAGGTGCTCGTGCGCGACCCAGTAGTTGTCGATAGCGATGGTGAACGAGTGCATGCCGCGGTAGCCCGGCGTCGAGTTGGCGGTGCCGGTGAGCACGCCGCCCTCGGGTTGCTCGTGCCGCCACGCGTGGCCGGGGTACGGGGCCTTAGGCACAATGAACAGCGAGAGCCCGCGCGCGCCCTTCGAGACGTCCGGGTCGGTGCGCACGAGCATAGAGAGCACGTCGGCGCGGCCGGAGAAGGTGCTCCACGCCTTCGCGCCGTTGATGCGCCAGCCGCGGCGGCCGTCGTGGTCGGCGAGCTCGGCGCGCGTCTGTACGCTCGCGTTGTCGGAGCCGATGTCGGGCTCGGTCACGGCGACCGCGACGATCGTCTCGCCGCGGGCGAGCCGGGGCAGCCAGTGCTGCTTCTGCTCCTCGGTGCCCGCGGCGAGCAGCGCGCGCGAGAGGATCTCGGGGCGCGTCGCGAGCGAGCCGGCGGCAGCGAGCGAGGCGACCGAGAGCTCCTCGGTGATGATGATCATCGCGAGGTCGCCCATGCCAGTGCCGCCGTACGCCTCCGGGATGGAGGAGCCGAAGAAGCCCTGCGCGGCGAACTTCTGGATCAGGTCCTCGGGCACGAGCAGGTCCTGGCGGTGGATCTCCTGCGCGCGGGGCGCGACCTCGTTGCGCGCGAACTCACGCGCGGTCTGCCGCGTGAGCACGGCGACCTCGTCCTCGAGGTCGACGTTGTTCGCGCCGCCGGCGGCGATGCGAGCGCGGCCGATCTCACGCAGCCGCGCCTCGGCGAGCCCGGCGCGGATCGCGGCGCGCACCGCGTCGCCCTCGAGCGCGCCAGCGGCTTCGGCGACGCCGAAGTCGTCCCAGTGGGCCTCGACGGCGCCGCGCAGCGCCTGCGCGACCTCGGCGGCGTACGCGTGGGCCTCCAGCGCCATAATGGCGTCGGGGCGGCCGGCGGCGGCGAGCCGCCCGGCGGTGGCGGTGAGCTCGTGGGCGGCGCGCACCTGCGTCGCGAGGTAGGCGACGCGCTCGGTGTGCACCTGGTAGTCGTCGATCTTCGCGCCGCCTTCGGTGAGCTGCGCTGCGTGGCGCAGCGCGGCCATGCTCACGGCCTGCGCGACATCCACTAGCAGGCGCGCGCTGCCCAGCTCGCTCGTCGCCATCGCGGTCCCTCCAGCTCTCCGGCAGGCCGGCGCTAGTGAGCGCCGGGCGCCTTCGGCACAAGCACGGTGTAGTCGAGGTCGAGCACCACGTTGGGGTGGTAGCGCTCACGGCCGTCGTCGCCGGCGACCCTGAACGACTGCTCCTCGGTGGCGGGGTCGGCGTTCTTGACGCCGACAAGGCGCAGGCGCAGCGCGCCGCAGTCGGGCCGCCCGAGCTCGATGCGCTCCAGCACGTCGGTCCACGCGAACACGGTGTCGCCGGCGAACGTGGGGTTCGAATGGGTGCCGGCGTTGAAGGCGAGGATACGCAGCGCGCGCTCCAGCCCGTTGAAGGACAGCGCGCGCGCGATCGAGATCACGTGACCGCCGTAGATCACGCGCCGGCCGAAGCGCGTGCCCTTGAGCGCGTGGGCGTTGAAGTGGGCGCGCGCCGTGTTCTGGTAGAGGCGGGCCGCCATCTGGTGCTCGGCCTCCTCGATGGCGACGCCTTCGACATGATGGATGCGCTCGCCGGGCTCGAAGTCCTGCCACCAGGCGCGCCCGCCAGGGACGGAGGCGTCGTAGCGCTCGAGGTGCAGCGCGGCGGGCACGTGCAGCGTGGCGGCGTCGACGGCCTCGGGTGTGGGCGGCGCGTCGTCGACGCCGGTGCTCGCGTCGGGGTCGCGGCGGTTGACGAGCACCCAGCGGATGTAGCTGAGCACGACCTCGCCGCGCTGGTTGGTGCCCTCGGTGCGCACCCAGACGACGCCGGTGCCGCCGGAGGCGGACTCGCGGCGCCCGAGCACGGTGCTGCGCGCGCGGAGCGTGTCGCCGGGGTAGACCGGCGCGCCGAAGCGCACGTCGGCGTAGCCGAGATTGGCGACGGCGTTCAGCGAGATGTCTGGGACGGACTTGCCGAACACGGTGTGGAAGACGAGCAGGTCGTTGATGGTCTCGCGCACGAAGCCTAACGAACGCGCGAACTCGACGTCGCAGTGCAGGGGGTAGCGGTCAGCGGTCAGCGCGATGTAGAGCGCGGCGTCGCCCTCGGTGAGCGTGCGGGGCACGGCGTGCACGAGTTCGCGACCGGTGACGAGGTCTTCGAAGTAGTTGCCCGCCGACGCCAGCGCCGCCACGGCCGCCTCCCGTTCTCCGGGGCCCCACCCCCGGCGCATTGTAGGCGCGCGCCTCCTGAGCGGAAGGCAGAGCTGAGGAACCCGCTCGCCCACCCTTGTGTCATGCGAGGGGCTTTGCCCCTCGCGCTCCCTGGTCCAGAACAGCCGTGAGTGCCTTGCACTCCCCTGGCGCTGATTCGTGTCGCGGCGGTCGCGCGCCCCAGGCCCAGCGCTCGACCGATAGCCACGGCTATACTCTCCACGGGCAGCCGGAGGAGCCTGCGTGGGAACGAAAGAGCTCGAGGCGCTGGTGGCGGTGCTGCAGCAGCAGCTCGCGGAGGGTCGCGCGGGTCACGTGCTGGGCACGTGGACCATCCATTATGACAAAGACCGCTCCGCGTTCACGTTCGACAAGTGCGAGGACGGCGTGTACTGCGAGGAGCGGCCCGCGGTGATTAGCCTCGACCGACGCGTGCTCGACCCGGGCGGGCCGATCGGTGGCTACCCGCCGGAGCCGACAGCGAGCGCGTAGCCGACGCGTGATACCGTGCCCGTGCACAGCATGGACTCGCTGCCGCGCACCCGGCGCAGCTTGCGGCGCAGCGCGCTGATGTGGCCCTTGAGCAGCGTGCCGTCGGGCAAGTTAGGGTAGCTCCACACGCGCTGGTTGATGAAGACGTGCGGCAGCGCCTGACCCGGCACGGCGGCCATCGTCTGCAGGATTGCGTACTCGATGGGCGTGCAGTGCAGGTCTGTGCCGTCGAGGTACGCGGTCTTGCGCTCGGCGTCGAGCTCGAGCCCGCAGCCGTGCAGCGGGTCCGGGTCGGCGCCTGCGGCGTCGACCCGTCGCGCGAGGGCGCGCACTCGCGCGACGAGCACGGCCGGTTGGAACGGCTTGACGATGTAGTCGTCCGCGCCGGCGGCGAATCCCGCGAGCAGGTCGCACTCGCGATCGAGCCGCGACACGAAGACGAGGCCGACGGCGGGCCACTGCGCGCGCAGCACACGCGCGAGCGCGCCGCCGGCGCCGTCCGGCAGCTCTGCCTCCAGCACTACGGCGTCGGGCGCGCACTGGGCGGCCGCGCGCAGCGCCGCGGCGGCCGACGCCGCCAGCTGCGGCTCGTGCCCGTCGCGCCGCAGCGCCTCTCCGATGATCTCCGCCTACTCGCCGTCACCGTCCGCGACCACCACGCGCATCGTCCCGCCCTCTCGCGCCGTCTCCCGTGTTGCGCGGGATGATGGCGCGGCGCGCCACGCGGGAGCAGGGACGAACGCACCATTGGCGCGCACGCGCGCGCACTATCTCCGCTGATACGCGCCGTCGCAGCGAGCGGTGCGAACGACCGCGAGCGAGGCGTCGCTCAGGCGCGCCGCGGCCAGTGCCGCTGGCGCTGGCGCAGCCACGCGATGCCCTCGCCGCCCGGCGCGTACTCGGAGCGCGCTTCGGCGCGGCCCAGCACAATGCTCGTCACGGTGGGCGGCGACCAGCGTGACAGCGAGTCGCCCCGGGCGGTGCGCTCGCTACGCGCCTCACGCACCACGGCGAGCTCGAGCGGCTCGCGCGGGGTGGCGTGCGCTTCTACGCCCGCCTCGATCACTTCACCCACGAGCACCGCGGGGGCCGGCGACGGCCTGCGGCGTGAACGCGAGCGCGTCCTGGGCGTCATGCGCGTCGAGGCGGGCGCGCAGCAAATCGAGCAGGGTGGGCGTCTCGGCGAAGCTCAGCTCGAGCGCGTGCAGGCGTGCGAGCGACTGCCGCGCGAGTAGCGCATGCAGCGCCTCGGCGGCGGCGGGCAGCTCCGGCGAGAGCAGCACACGCCACAGGGTGCCGCGCCCGTGCGCGGCACGGCGGTCATCGAGCTTGCCGCTACCGAGCCAGCGACGCAGGGTGGAAGCGCTGACGCCGAGCAGCTGCGCCGCCTGCATCATGCTGGCCTCGTGCACCTCGCACTCCATGGCCGCCACGATAAGCGACGCTCGCGCGCGACACCATCCGGAGTCGTAAGGGTCGAGCGTACGGCGACGCGCTATGCTGCGTCGCGCCGCCAGCGCCTGCGCCAGGGGAGATGCCCGTGCCCGCCAGTCACGTCGTCGAGGTCCAGGGGCTGCAGCTACACTACCTCGAGTGGGGCACGCGCGGCAGCCCAGACCTGCTGCTAGTGCACGGGTGGACCGGGCTCGGCGAGACGTGGACGGCGGTCGCCGAGGCGCTGGCCGACCGCTACCACATCGTCGCGCCGGACCTGCGCGGGCACGGCCGCTCGGACAAGCCGGCCACGGACTACCTGCTGCGCGACTTCGCGCGCGACATCGTGCAGCTGGTGGAGCGCGCCGGGCTGCGGCGACCGGCATACGTCGGGCACTCGTGGGGCGGGAACATCGGCACGATGCTGGCCGCCGAGTATCCGGACGCCATCTCGTGCGCGTTCCTGGAAGACCCCGTCTACTGGAAGATGATCGACGCGTTCGTGACGAGCCTGCCGCGCGGCCTCGCGCGGCTGGACCGCCCCGAGGCCGAGATCCGCGCTGAGGCGCAGGCGCGCGGCCTCGACGCAGCGGCGACGGACGCCGAAGTGTATCGCCACCATCACTTCTCGCGCGACGCGCTGACGCGACTGCTCACCGACAACCGCGACTGGGCATTCCGCTGCGAGGACGCGCTGCGGCGGATCGCGGTGCCCACGCTGGTGCTGGTCGGGGACATCGCCGCGCCCGGCCTGGGCGGCTACATGCAGCCGGAGGAGCTCGCGTACTACCGCACGATCGCCTCGCCGCACACCAACTTCCGGCTGTGGCCGGATGTGGGCCACCTGATGCACGACGCGCGCCCGGCGCAGTTCATCGCGGAGCTCACGACGTTCCTCGAGCCGCACGCGCCGCGCTGACCGGACTCACAGACAACCGGGACGACGGGAGCACGCATGCGCGTCGCGATCCTCGACGATTACCAGTCGGTGGCGCTGCGCAGCGCGGACTGGGACGCCGTGGGCGCCGACGCGGGCGTGGTCGCGTTCCGCACGCACCTCGACGATCGTGGCGCGCTCGCGGAGCGGCTCGCGGCGTTCGACGTGGTCGTCGCGATGCGCGAGCGCACGCGCTTCGACGCGGCGCTGTTCGCGCGGCTGCCGGCGCTGCAGCTGCTGGTCACAACCGGCATGGGCAACACGGCGATCGACATGGCCGCCGCGCGCGACCACGGGATCACGGTCTGCGGCACGGGGGGGCTGACGTCCCCCACGGCCGAGCTCACGTGGGGGCTGATCCTCGCGCTGGTTCGCAACATCCCCGCCGAGCATGCCGCGACGCGCGCCGGCGCGTGGCAGACCAGCATCGGCAGCGACCTGCGCGGGAAGACACTGGGCGTGCTGGGGCTGGGGCGCCTCGGCAGTCACGTCGCGCGCGTCGGGATCGCGTTCGAGATGCGCGTCGTCGCGTGGAGCGCGAACCTCACGCCGGCGCGCGCGGCGGAGGTGGGAGTCGAGCTGGCGCCGAGCCTGCGCGCGCTGCTCGCGGCGGCCGACGTGGCGTCGATCCACCTCGTGCTGTCGGAGCGCACGCGCGGGCTGATCGGCGCACCGGAGCTGACGCTGCTGGGCCCGCAGGGCTACCTCGTGAACACGTCGCGCGGCCCGATCGTCGACGAGGGTGCGCTCGTCGAAGCGCTGCGCACGCGCGCGATCGCGGGCGCGGGGCTCGACGTGTTCGACCGCGAGCCGCTGCCAGCGGAGCATCCGTTGCGCGGCCTCGACAACGTGGTGCTGACGCCGCACCTCGGCTACGTGACGCGGGAGTCGTACGCCGTGTTCTACGGGGAGGCGGTGGAGGACATCTGCGCGTTCCGTGACGGCACGCCGCTGCGCGTGCTCAATGCATAAGGAACCCGCCCGCCCACCCTTGCGTTGTGCGAGGGGCGAAGCCCCTCGCGCTCCCCGGCTTCGGAAGTTGCGGATGCACGAGGTGTCACGGCATCCAGCGTCAACGAGGAGCGCAGGGCTGAACCCTCGTTACGCAAGCGTTACTCGAAGGGCTGACCGAAGCGCTCGCCGTGGACGACTTCGCTGAGGGGCTTGCGGCGCTTCTTGCCCTCGAGCACGCGCGCCAGGTAGCCGAACGGCACGACTACCAGCACGTCGAGCGTGTCCGGGATGCGGAGCAGCGGGCGCACGACCTCGAGGTCAAGGTAGCCGGCCCAGTTCGACCCGATGCCCTCGGCCCATGCGGTGAGCACCATCGACTGCACGGCGCGGCTGGCGTCCGACACCCCGAACTGCGACGAGCATTCGATCAGCACGGCGATCGCGAGCGCGGCATTCGCAACGTAGGGGCCGAAGCGTACGGCCGCCCCGAGCCTGCGCAACTGCTCGCGGTCTTCGACGACGACGAAGTGCCAGGGTTGCGCGTTCATGCTGCTGGCGGTGAGCCGCGCCGCCTCGACGATGCGCCGCACGCTCTCCTGGGGGATCGGCCGGCCGGCGTACTCGCGTACGGCCATCACCGTGCGCACGGCGTCAAAGGTGTCCATCGTGCGGGCCCCGACTCGCTAGCTGTACTGACTACATACCAGCGAGACGGCTGACTGCAGGGGGACATCCGACGAGACTTGGGGTTGCGAAACCTCCGAGTTCCGAAGGAGGTCCCGATGAGTGATGCTACCCCGCCCCGGCGCATGCGCTATTCGTACGAGGCCCGGTGCCGCACGGTAGAGGCGATGCTGACCGGCGCATCGACCGCGGCGTCACGCGGGCAGGTCGGGGCGAGCCGTGCCACCACGTACCGTTGGCGCGCTCGCCACCGCGAAGCAGGCTG
>VGPB01000069.1 GCA_016875695.1 Chloroflexota bacterium
CGCCTCCTGCACCGCCCAGCGCCCTTCACCCGAATCGGCGACCGCGCCGCGCAGCCCGCGGAGCTCAGGGTCGGCGGCGAGCGCGCGGCCGACGAGCTCCAGCAGCCACGAGCGCACGACGCTGCCCTGCCCCCACAGCGCCGCCACCGCGCCGAGGTCGAGCGGCACGTCGAAAGCGCGCAGCAGCGCGAAGCCCTCGGCGTACGCCTCCATCAGGCCGTACTCGATCGCGTTGTGCACCATCTTTACGTAGTGCCCGGCGCCTGCCGGACCGACGTGCGCGAAGCCGCCGGGCTCGGCGAGCGCCCCCCAGAGCGGCGCGAGCGCTGCGACGGCGGCCTCCGCGCCCCCCGCCATCACGCAGTAGCCGCGCTCGACGCCCCACACGCCGCCAGACACGCCCGCGTCGATGCAGGCGATGCCCTGCGCCTCGAGTGCCGCGGCGCGCGCCTGGGCCGCGGTGTAGTGGCCGTTCGCGCCGTCGACGAGCATGTCGCCCTGCGCCAGCAGCCCGCTCAGCGCCGCGACGGCCTGCGCGGTAGGCTCGCCGGCCGGCAGCATCAGCCACACGACGCGCGGCGACGCGAGCGCGGCGACGAGCTGCGCGAGCCCCGCCACGTCGCTGCGTGCAGCATCGAGGTCGTATGCCACCACGGCGTGGCCCGCGCGTTCGAGCCGCGTGCGGATGCCGCCGCCCATGCGTCCCACGCCGACCAGCCCGACGCGCATCGTCGCCCCCTCCCCTCGCCGGCCACCCTGCGCCGATACTGCCGCGGCCGTCCGCGAAGCGCACGCGGCAGGGCCGTCGGCCGCGCGCTCGACGCCCCCAGCTCGGTAGTCCAGCGGAACGCCGCCACAGCCCCGGCACCGCAGCGGAACGCTGCCTCAGCCCGGTAGTCCAGCGGAACGCTGGTTGCGCGGCGCACGCGCAGCCTGCATCGTGGCCACTGCGTCCGGCCGCCGCGCGCCGACGCCAGTGAGCCCGGTAGTGCAGCGAAACGCTGCCGAGGAGGTACCCGGTGGCCGACGGTCTCTTGCTGCTCCACGCCTTCCCGCTCGACGCCTCGATGTGGGAGCCACAGGTCGCCGAGTTCGGGGGTGCTCTGCCGGTGGTGGCGCCCTCGGACCCCGGCTTCGGCGGCGAGCCGGCGGCGGCCGGCGGCGGCACGATGACGATGGAGTCCGCCGCCGAGGCAGCGCTGCGCGCGCTGGACGCGGCAGGTGTGGAGCGCGCGTGCGTCGTGGGGCTGTCGATGGGCGGCTACGTCGCGCTCGCGTTCCTGCGCGCGCACCCGGACCGCGTGTGCGGGCTGGTGCTCGCAAACACGCGCGCCGACGGCGACGACGACGCGGCGAAGGAGCGGCGCGCCGGGCTCGCGACGCGTCTGCGTGCGGAGGGCAACGGCTTCCTCGCGGACGCGCCGCCGCCGCTGCTCTCGCAGGGCGCGCGGGACGCGCTGTGGCAGCGCGCGCGCGACACGATCCGCCGCCAGCCCGCCGAGGCGATCGCGGCGGCCGCCATGGGCATGGCCGAGCGCGCCGACATGCGCGGCGCGCTCGCCGCGATCGGCGTGCCCACGCTGGTGATCACCAGCACGGGCGACACGCTGATCCCGCCCGAGATCACGCGACCAATCGCGGAGCAGGTGCCGGGCGCGACGCTGGAGGTGATCGAGGGGGCAGGACACCTCTCGAACCTCGAGGCGCCGGAGGCGTTCAACCGCGCGTTGCGCGCGCACCTCGTGCGCTGCGGGGCGCTCGCCGGCTAGCGCTCGCACAGCCGCGCCTCGACAGAGGCGACCTTCGCCTCGAGCGCGCCCTGCGCACCGGCGCGCTCGTCGGCCTTCAGCACGAGGCTCACGCGGGGCGCGAAGCGCCCGGCGTGAGCCTCGCCGCGCGCAGGACGGCGAGTACCTCGTCCCACTCGCCCTCGATGGTGGTAAACATCGCGTCCGTGCGGTTGGGCAGGCCGGACGCGCGCACCACGCGCACGGCCTCGGCGACCGCGTCGCCCACCGAGTCCGAACCGGTCCCGAGCGGTGTCACCGAGAACGCCACCAGCACGGCCTGCCACCCTCCGCGCCGGCCCTCGCGGGCCGTTCACCTCGCCGTCACGCATTCGCGGTAAGATGCCACGCGACCAGCGCGCCTGGACGCAACCGCCCAGGCCTATCGGCGATGAACGGAGCAGCCTCTTGGTCGCCACCGAACCGTACAAGGTCGTCGGCACCCGCCCGGTGCGCCCGGACGGCACGGACAAGGTCACGGGTCGCGCCGCCTACGGTGTCGACACACGCTTCCCGGGCATGCTGTACGGGCGCGTCAAGCGCAGCCCGCACGCGCACGCGCGCATCAAGCGCATCGACGCGAGCAAGGCGCTGGCGCTGCCCGGCGTGCGCGGCGTGCTGACGAACAAGGACTTCCCGCTCGCCGAGGACGTGGTCGAAGACCTGGGCGAGAGCGCGGCGAATCTCAAGTGGCTGCTCGACAACGTGCTGGCCTCGGACAAGGCGCTGTACAAGGGCCACGCGGTCGCCGCGGTGTGCGCGACGGACCCGCACATCGCCGAGGACGCGCTGCAGCTGATCGAGGTGGAGTACGAGCCGCTGCCGCCCGTGCTCGACGTGCGCGAGGCGATGCTCGACTCGGCGCCGAAGCTGCACGACGACATGCGCACGATCGAGATGATCGCGCGCTTCGTGCCGGGCACGGAGCGCGGCGACAAGGTCTCGAACGTCGCGAGCCACCTGAAGTTCGCTGGCGGCGACCTCGACCGTGGCTTCGCCGACGCCGACCTCGTGCTCGAGCGCGAGTACGAAACGACGATGACGCACCAGGGCTACATCGAGCCGCACAACGGCACGGCGTTCTGGAACACGGATGGCGAGCTCACGCTGTGGTGCAGCACGCAGGGCCCGTTCTCGGTGCGCGAGCAGGTCGCGAAGATCCTCAAAGTGCCGGTATCGAAGGTGACCGTGGTGCCGATGGAGATCGGCGGCGGGTTCGGCGGCAAGATCCCGGTATACATGGAGCCGCTCGCGGCACTGTTCTCGCAGCGCACCGGCAAGCCGGTGAAGATGACGATGGGCCGCGACGAGGTGTTCGAGGGCACAGGCCCGACGTCCGGCACGTACATCCGCCTGAAGGTGGGCGCGAAGCGCGACGGCACGCTCACGGCGGCGCAGGCGTACCTGGCCTACGAGGCCGGAGCGTACCCAGGCTCGCCGGCGGGCGCCGGGGCGGCGTGCATCTTCGGCCCGTACAAGCTCGAGAACTTCCAGGCGGACGCGTACGACGTGGTGCTCAACAAGCCCAAGGTCTCCGCGTATCGCGCCCCCGGCGCGCCGGCGGGCGAGTTTGCGATGGAGTCGCTGCTGGACGAGCTCGCCGAGCAGCTGGACATGGACCCGCTGGACCTGCGGCTGAAGAACGCCGCGCGCGACGGCGACCGCCGCGCGGACGGCGCGATCTTTGGGCACATCGGCAACGTGGACGTGATGGAGACCGCAAAGAACAGCGCACACTACCGCTCGGAGCTGACGGGGAAGCACCAGGGGCGCGGCATCGGCATGGGCTTCTGGTTCAACGCGGGCATGGAGTCGTCGGCCTACGCAATCGTCAACGCGGACGGCCGCGTGGGGCTCGTGGTTGGGTCGACGGACATCGGCGGCACGCGCGCGACGCTCGCGATGCAGCTCGCCGAGCCGCTGGGCATCCCGTACGAGGACGTGAAGCCGGAGGTCGTGGACACGTCGTCGATCGGCTACACGGGTGTCACGGGCGGCAGCCGCACGGCGTTCGCGGGCGGCTGGGCGTCGTACGAGACGGCGATGGACATCCGCCGCCAGATGGAGGCGCGCGCGGCGCAGATCTGGGAGACCGACGCCTCAGCGGTAACGTACGGCGACGACGGCGTGATCCGCGGGCCGGACGGCAAGCAGTTCACGTTCAAGGAACTGGCCGCGCAGCTACCGCACACAGGCGGGCAGATCCAGGGACGCGCCGACATCAACAAGAGCACGCAAGGCCCCGCCTTCGCGTGCCACATCTGCGACGTCGAGGTGGACCCGGACACAGGCAAGGTGACGATCCTGCGCTACACCGCGATCCAGGACGTCGGCACCGCCGTGCATCCCTCGTACGTCGAGGGGCAGATCCAGGGCGGGGCCGCGCAGGGCATCGGCATGGCGCTGTCGGAGGAGTATTACTTCGACGACCATGGCGTGATGCGTAACAACAGCTGGCTCGACTACCGCATGCCGACCACACTCGACCTGCCGATGATCGAGACGATCCTCGTCGAGGTCCCGAACCCGGGCCACCCGTACGGCGTGCGCGGCGTGGGCGAGGTGCCGATCGTGCCACCGCTGTCCACGGTAGCGAACGCGATCTATCACGCGACGGGGGCGCGCATGCGCAAGCTGCCGGCCTCGCCGCGCTCGCTGCTGGAGGAGCTGCTGCCCCCGCAGTAGCGTAGGCATACACGAAGGCCGGGACGCGCATCCCGGCCTTCGTGTATGCCGCCGTAGGCGCGTTCGCAGCGCCGTGCATCGCGACGCGGCCGGTGCGTGCACTCGTGCACCTGTGGCAGCGATGCCGGCACACTTTCTGTCTAGCCGTCCCGGAGGTGTGATGCGCAACAGCGGTCTGATCGCGCTCATGGCGGGGCTCGGGCTGCCCGCGAT
This sequence comes from Chloroflexota bacterium, assembly GCA_016875695.1. Taxonomy (GTDB): domain Bacteria; phylum Chloroflexota; class Dehalococcoidia; order UBA2979; family UBA2979; genus SHYP01. Next base: position 4,686 of record VGPB01000069.1, read on the forward strand.
CGCGCTGCGGCTCAGCGGCACGCACTTCGGCACGGTCGCCGACACCGCGATCTATGGCCTGGCGATCGTGACCGCGGCGTTCCTGCTTGCGTGGGCCGCCGAAGCGGCCGAGGTGGACATCTCGCAGGGCCTCGCGATCGCGATCGTCGCGCTCATCGCGGTGCTCCCCGAGTACGCCGTCGACATGACGTTCGCGTGGAAGGCGGGCAAGGACCCGCAGTTCGAGCCGTACGCGGTGGCGAACATGACGGGCGCGAACCGGCTGCTCATCGGCGCAGCCTGGCCCATGCTCTTCTTCGTCTTCTGGTGGCGCGTACGCAAGCCGGTGCTCGAGCTCGAGCACGGGCACGCGATCGAGGTGGCGGCGCTCGCGCTCGCGACGCTGTACTCGTTCTCACTGCCGCTCAAGGGCTCGATCACGCTCGTCGACACGGCAATCCTCGCGGCGCTGTTCGCAGCGTACGTGTGGGTGATCAGCCGCGCGCCGACCGAGGAGCCCGAGCTGATCGGCCCGGCGCGAACAATCGGCGACCTCCCCGCGATGCAGCGGCGCGCGAGCATCCTGGCGATGTTCGCGTATGCGGCGTTCGCGATCTTCACCTCGGCGGAGCCGTTCGCGGAGGGGCTGGTGCACAGCGGGGTGCAGCTCGGCATCGACGAGTTCCTGCTGGTGCAGTGGCTGGCGCCGTTCGCGTCGGAGGCGCCGGAGTTCCTGTTCGCGGGCATCCTCGCGTGGCGTGGCCGCGCCAGCGTGGGCATGGGCGCGCTGCTGTCCTCGAAGGTGAACCAGTGGACACTGCTCATCGGCGGGTTGCCGGTGGCCTACGGCCTCTCGAAGGGCTCGCTCGATGGCCTGCCGCTCGACGGGCGGCAAGTCGAGGAGGTGCTGCTGACCGCGGCGCAGTCGGCGTTTGCGGTAGCGATCCTCGTGAGCCTCACGCTGACGAAGTGGGAGGCGACGCTGCTGTTCGTGCTGTTCGCGGTGACATTCGTGATTCCGAACGAGCATATCCGGCTCATCATCTCGGGGGTGTACGTGGTGCTGGCGGTCGCGATCGGCATCCATCAGCGCGCGGGCGTGGGGCGCGTGCTGCGGCTGACGCGTGACGCCGTGCGCGCGCCACTGCCGCCGGAGCGGGCCGAGCTGCGCGGCTAAGCTAGTCCGCGCGCACCACAAGCACAGGATACGGGCTGAGACACAGCAGCTGCTGCGTGACGCCGCCGAGGATGAGGCCGCGCACACCGGAGGCGCGGTTGGAGGCGACGGCGAGCATATCGGCGCCGCGCTCCACGCATACGCGGGCGATAGCGCCGGGGCGGTCCTCGCCGTGGCGCAGCAACTCGAGCGCGATCTCCGTGGCGCCAGTCTCGGCGAGCCGCGCGTCGAGGTAGTGCTGGCGCTCGGCCATCACCCGCGCGACCGCGGTATCGCGGCGCTCGGCGAGCACGCCGGCGGCGTCGGTCAGCGGGTTGACGACGTGCAGCAGCACGAGCTCGAGCGCACCCTCGCGAGCGAGCCGCATGGCGGCGCGCAGCATCGTTCCCCCTCGGCGTGTGCAGCCATGCGGCGCGCCGCAGTGCGCGGATGGCGAGCTAGAGGATCAGCAGGTTGCCGGAGAGCGAGCTGCTTGCGGCGAGCGCGTTACGCTCGCGGACAGGCACGGCGACCGCGGCCGGCTCGAGCTCATGCGGCGGCTCCTCGTCTGGCGGCGCCAGCGGTTCGACTGGCGCCGCCTGCTGCACGAACGCGCGGCTGCCCTTCTCGGCGACGCGATAGACGAGGCCGCGGCCGCTCGCGAGCCGCCACTGCGCGTGGAACGCAGGCAAGCTCGCCCACACGAAGGTGATCGGCGCCATCAGCGGCCACATCGCCAGCTGCGAGACGTAGGCCCAGCGCGACACGTACGAGGGCCGCTGGCCGCGCATGCGCAGCTCCAGCACGATCAGCACCAGCAGCGGCACGATGCACACGGCGATCAGCAGACCGCACACGTTGAGCCCCATGCGCGGCTCCATGAGCCCGGTGCTATCGAAGGCCAGCCAGCGCGCGGGGTCGACAACGTGCTCGGGGTGCCAACCCGGCCCCGGCACGTAGTAGCGGTGCGTCCACCACTGCGGCATCGGCGCGTCGAAGGTGCCGGCGAGCTTGGCGGGCAGCAGCACGCCGAGCGTGACGATGTACCACTGCGCGGCCCACAGCACGTGCACCTTCGTGAGCGTGGAGGCGAGCAGCAGGCCGCGCCGCCACGACAGCGTGCGCCCGGTGGCGAGCGCGCGCCAGGCGTAGGGGATGTCGCTCGCCCCCCACGCGTGGCGCACGGCCTGGCGGTAGTGCGCGCGCATCGTGGCGAGCGTGCCATCCATGCGCACACAGTCGTTGCCGAGCGGCAGGTACAGCGACTCGACGTGCACGCGGTCGCCGAGCGTGAAGCACGCCTTGAGGTAGACGTGCCAGTCCTCCGGGATCACCTCCTCGTCCCAGTAGTCGACGGCCTGCAGCAGCTCCCAGCTGAGCGAGTAGCACGAGGTGGGAAACTTAACGCTCGGCGGCAGGACCATGTTGGCGAGGCGGTTGATGCCGGAGAGCCCGTCCGGGATGCGCAACGGCGCTGGCACCTCCCAGATGTTGTTCGAGTTGAAGATCGCAGGTTGCCAGAACGTGCGGTACCGATCACTGGCCGTAAGGAAGAGGTAGTTGAGCGCCGAAAAGTGCTGGGGGTGGAACACGGCGTCCGCGTCGCAGCTGGTGATCGTGTAGCGACGCAGCGAACGACCGACGTCTAGGCGCAGCCGCTCGAAGGTCGCACGCGCGGCCCACGCCTCGTTGGAGCCTTTGCCGGCGACCTCGCCGGGCAGGCCCGCGGGGTGGTAACTCGCGAACAGGTCGGCGAAGCGCTCGCGGTACTCGAGCAGCAGCCGCGTGGCCTTGCGCTCGGCGCCGGCCTCGCGCTCTTCCATAGCGAGCACGACGACCACCTGCTCGGCGTTGGCCTGCGCGGCGAGCGAGTCCAGCGTGCGGCGCAGCCCTTCTTCGGGCTCGCGGTAGTTCGGGATGATGACGACGTGACGGGGCCAGTTCCACGGCTCGCTCGGGTGCGTGGCGGACCAAGCATCGAAGCGCGCATGCCAGTCGGTGCGCTCCCAGCGGCGGATGCGCCGCAGCCCGACCATGCACGCGATCGCCACGGCGTAAGAGCGCAGCAACCAGTAGCCGAAGAAGCCGGTCAGCGACACGGCGAGCACGAAGGCGGTATAGCGGTTCAGCGGCGCCCACAGGATCGCCGAGGCGAGGAAGAGGGAGCACGCGAACGGGAACGCGCTGCCGGCGCGCTCCAGCCAATCACGCTCCCCGCGCAGCGCGGGGACCACGATGGAGGCAGGGGCGCTCGCGAGCATGGCCATAGGAATTCCCCTCGCGTGCGAGGTTCTTCCTACGCCGACGGGGTTAGCTGTCGGGCTGCGGCGGAAGCTGCCGCTCTCTCGCGGTGCGCTGCGTGGGCCAGCGCGGGACGAGAGATTCGCCCCCCTGGTGGGTCCCCCGTTTCCCCGGCGCCGCCGGGGAACTAGGCGTCCTGTTCGACTCCGAGTCTCAGGGTGGCGAACCGCCGCCCCAGCGTCAATCGGGCACCCATGGCCGGCCGTCGCCGGCCGGCGCTGCTAGCGGTCGTAGTCGCGGGAGCCGTAGTCCCCCCGCCCGCCGCCGCCGCGGCCGCCACCGTACCCGCCGCCGCCACCGTACCCGCCGCCGCCACCGTACCCGCCGCCGCCGCCGCCGCCGCCGTAGCCGCCGCCGCCCCTGCCACCGCTCGCGCGCTCCCGCGCTTCGTTGACGTTGAGCGAGCGGCCGCCGAAGTCGCGCCCGTTGAGGGCGTCGATGGCGCGCACGGCGTCCTCAGCCTTCATCTCGACGAAGCCAAAGCCGCGCGGCCGCCCGGTTTCGCGATCGGTGGGCAGGGCCACCGATGCGACCTCGCCGTACTGCGCGAACAACGCGCGCACGTCCTCTTCGCGCGCGCTGAACGGAAGGTTGCCCACGTAGATCCGCTGATTCGCCACCAGTCCCCCGCATCGGCCCGACTCGGGCACCGCCGCCGCGTCCTGCGCGACTCCCATGTACGGCAGAGCGCACACTCGCGGCGGCTTGTGGACCGCAGCGGCCGCGTGCTCAGCCTCCGAAAGTGTACCGGACGCGCGGCGCCGCGCGGTGTATGTGGCGGGACACTTTCGCGTGCGAATCTGCACACGTAAGGTTGAGCGCTGGCGGGACGGCAGCTCGAGAGAAGTGGCTGGGGCACCGCCATGCCTAGACAACCTGCCCACCGGGCGCCCGGTACGCCCGGCAGTCCCCCTGTCTCCGCCTCACGCCCGCCCACCCACTGGCCGCTCGTGCTCGCGCTTGTCGGGGCGCTCGCGGCTGGCGCGGTCGCGTGGTGGCTGCAGCCGTGGCAGTCGCCGCGCGCAGGCGCGACGGCGGCGGCAGGCCGCGC